>DATFBJ010000209.1:0-2721 GCA_035253885.1 Nitrososphaeraceae archaeon | reverse complement strand
TGTTGTAGTTGTTGTGGTTGTTGTAGTTGTTGTGGTTGTTGTTGTTCTTCTTCTTCCTTCAATGCTGTTGATGGTTGTTCGTCCAAGTCTATTCGAGGTTTTTGAGAGGTAGATTGAGAAAACCCATCAGTTGTAAAATTTTCCATAGTAGATTTTCTATTTTCAGAAATAGAACCAGTATTAGTATTATTAATTTGCTTTTCATTTATTGATTCATTTGGAACCACCATCTCAATTTCAGAATCAGATAAATTAGATAATTGTGACAATGTAGTAGTATTCTTTTCAATAGCAGTGGTATTTGGATTAGATATCTGTAGTGATGTAGTATTTTGACCTTTAACAGTATCAGACGCATTTGTCTTTGGATTTGAATCAGGCATTACTGTTTGTAAAGGAACATGTTGGTTATCTGTTGATTCTATTGCTGTTGTTGTATTTTTTTCTACAGAAAGTAGGTTGGACAATTGTAGTGATGTAGTATTTTGACCTTTAACAGTATCAGACGCATTTGTCTTTGGATTTGAACCAGGCATTACTGTTTGTAAAGGAACATGTTGGTTATCTGTTGATTCTATTGCTGTTGTTGTATTTTGACGGCTAATAGATAAGGATGAAGTAGCAAGAGAAGTATACCCTGTAACATTAATAGAATTCCATTTTGTTAATGGCTTATTTCCATCTAGACATGTTATTTTAGATGTTAACTCATTATTTCCTTCTATAATTGCATGATAATTTGAATCATACGTAAAAATCCATTCTGAAAAATCATCAACCCCTCCTGGTCCAGCTGCTATTACTGGTTGAAAAGGTTTTAGATCATTCCAATCTACTTGTACAATACAATTTTTCTCTTGATTATCACTAGAAATACCAGAAATAGTCAATTTGCCTGTAGGGACTTTCTTTCCTTCAGATGGAGAGGTTATTTTTACACTGATGTTTGAAAGAATAGAAGAATTTGTATCAGATTGAGGATTAACTGATTGTAAATCATAGATATAGATCATGCTCACTGATCCTATTATAAGGATTAAAATAAAAGGCACAATAAGAAATTTCATAGAATAGAATCAAAATTACACTATATTTAAATTAATAATATTTCTCGTAGAACTTTCTACTAGATTAACATAAAATAAATTCAAAGATTATTTCAATTTTAGAAATTATTTCATGATTAATAAAAAAAAAGGTTATAGAATGTCATATAAAAAAACAAAATACAACATTGCATATTAAATATAGTGTTCTATTTTCTAATAAAATTATTTTCCTATCTTGAACATTTTGGTTCCACATACACCGCATGTTCCCTGTGTAGCTGGCCTTCCATTTTTCATTGTTACTTTTTTTTCATTTTGCATCTCTCTCTTAGATTTGCATTTAACACAATATCCTTCCATGCTTATTCAGTAAATGGACCAGAATAAAAGTATTGATGTAAATTTATAAAAATGGAGGAAAAAATACGATTATTTAAATTATATTTTATACTAGAATAAGAAAAAAATAAAAAATCGAAATTATTGGAACAGATTTTATTGAAAAAACAATTATTTATTAATTTCTGATTTTAATAGGCATGTATTTCTTTTTTATGTTTTCTTAATTTTTTAAATGTAGAAAAGCGATTACCACACTTATCACATCTCCAATGATTTGCTCGTGCTTCTTCGTAACGTGAATATTTTTCTGAATTTACTTCAAACATACCAGTTTTAACATCATAGTTTATTGGTTTATAATTGAGTCGAAATTTTAATTTAGATGGAATAGTAGACAATTTTAATATATGTTGTATGATATTAAAAAAAGTGTTAGCTAATTTTCTCTGACTTTTACTTAAAAAAGAGTACACAATTTGAACCAATGCTACTATTCAGTAGCTGATTGATTGATTCTTCAAATAATATATGTTGTTGGAATCCTATATTACGTATAAATATTTCAGATTTTTATTAGAATTGTGTTTTCCTCCTCCTCATCATAATCATTACCACTACCATTACCAGAAGCAGCAGCAGCAATAGGACAGATAACAATAAAGAAGAAGACGATGATACAAAATAATGAATCATATCAGAACTTTATCACTACTTTACAGTCAAAATATACATAGAGAGTTTACAGAAGAGCATTATGTAACTTTCTAGAATTTTAAAAATTAAGGATATTGATTGTTCAAAACTATTATTGTATTCCTAATAATAGTATTGAATCTTCTTTTAATTCTTCTCTTTTACATTCTGGAACTTCAAAAAAGCAGAAGATATTGTTACTGCGGCAGAAGAAACAACCAGTCAACTCTCAAACACTACTTAAAGAAGTTGATGCGGGAAAAATAAGTGTAAAAAGTTCGGATTAGCAGCAGAAGAAGGATAATAGTAAAATGTTTTTTTTCTATATTATTTTTACTAAAAGAGACTCAGCTAAGATTTTTATAAATTGGTATAGAGAGAGATTGTTATGTATAAAGCGAAGTTCTTCTTGACCTCAAGCATAGTAATGAGTATATTAGCCATTGGGCTTGTATCTAATCCTACATTCGTATTTGCTCAACAAGAATTAGGTTCAGCAGTAGCAGTAACAATTACGCTGGGAGCAGCCGATGACGGCAACTTTGTACCGTTTGCTCCAACTTCAGTCAACGTAATGCCAGGAAACACAGTCTCATGGACGAATGATGATTCAACAGCACACACGGTAACTGCTAAC
>DATFBJ010000208.1:0-4150 GCA_035253885.1 Nitrososphaeraceae archaeon | reverse complement strand
ACAACAACAACAAGAATCACAACAACAACCATTAGCCATAAGTCCATCATGCGGTCAAGTTATAACACAAAATGTTGTATTAACTTCTAACTTAAACTGTGCAGATAGTGATGGTCTTATTGTTGGTGCAAGTGATATTGTCATAGATCTTAATGGACATACAATTTCAGGTCCAGATGTAAATAGTCAAGAAAAAACCTCAAGCAAAGTAGGAGTCATGATACCAAATATGAACAATGTAGTAGTCCAGGATGGTACTATCCAGGGATTTCAAGCAGGTGTCTTAATGACTGGTTCTCAAAATGTTGAACTAAAATCAATAGTTTCCAAAAATAACCAAATAGGAGCATTCAGTACTGGTGCTAGTATAGTTAATGCACATTTGTCAATACTTATGAATAACGAAATTGGTTTTGCAGGACACTCAACACAACAACCCACTTTAGAGAATAATATACTTTACCAAAATGCTTTGGCAGGAATAACATTAGTTAATACTGATAACGGCGTAATTACTTTGAATTCTATCACTGAATCTGGAAATGGTCTTTATGTAGACAATCAAAGTAACAATAACAATGTTAACTTTAACAATGTTCTTTTGAACACAGTTGACCTAAACAATGCTAATGGGTTACCAGTAAATACCAATGCCAATACATATGACCAAAATAACTGTATGACTTCCAATCCAAGCGGTATATGCATTGGAAAATAAAAGAGAAAAAATTTCCATCTATTTTTTTATTTTATAGATAATTCTCAAAGTAGATTTCTAATATATTAGTAATATAATTGCAAACATTTTTTTATATATTATTATAAAGTTCAAAAATATTATTAAAGAATATTTAAGTTAATTAAATATATTCAATATTGTAATAGTTAATATAAATTAATATAGTATAACATCACGAAAAATTTACTTCAAAAGAAATAATGAAACGGTTAATTACAAATTTTAATTATGTTTCATTCTTATAGGAATCAGAAATTCTGTACAAGATATACTTATCAGTTGGAGAAAATTTTGGAGGAGTAGGATCAACAGTAATAGCCGAACAAGATGGGCATTGACTCTTAAGAGTATAAATATTGCATTTTAAACATTTTCTCAATAAATGTTTCATGTTAATGGACTAATTGTTGTTGTGTTTTTTTAGATTCTTGACGTATAAAATTAAAATGACCACCTTCTTTTTCAATGGCAGATTTGATTTTTTCTATAGAATTATTAATAGATTTTTCCGCTACTTTAAAATTATCAGCAGCAACAACTATTCGATATTTAGGTGCGGCAATATATGAGATTATAACCTTTGCGTTACCTTTTGTATTTTCTGCAGCACTTAAAATAGATTTTATAATTTCTACACCATTAGATTTTTGTGATGAAACTTCTAAAATTCCTCTTATTTCAACATGTGGAATAGAAATCTTTTTACTCTCTTCTTCAATTATATTAATTACATTTTCATTTAATTCCAATGGTAGTAATACTTCTTTTCCTTTTTTTGCTGTAGCTTCAAAAATATCATAAACATAATCATATTTGGTTAAAATTTTTTCTTCAATTTCTTTTATTTGTTCATCAGAAAGATTGGCTTTACTTTTTATTATTGCCATGAAAGCATTAGCCTTTTCATTTTTCTTAACTTCTATAATTTTTGACTTTTTTTCTTCTCCTGATACTTGTTTTAATGATAAATCTACTTCTGATCTTGTTTTATTTACTCTAATAACTTTTAATACAATTTTTTGATTAGGTCTCACATATCTTTCAATATTTCTGATCCAACCTGTTGCTATTTCAGAAATATGTAAAAAACCTGTTATATTACCATATTCTTCTAAATAAACATATGCACCGTGATTGGTAACTTGTTTAACATTAGCAAGAACAATATCTCCTTCATCAGGGAGATTCTTATGATCCTCCATCTTTAATTAACTTAAAGATGAGATATATTTATTTTGTCAAGTATTTCATAAATTTTAGCAATTAATAATCAATTCCCTTTTTAGCTTTGATTCCATGTTGAAAAGGATGTTTGATCTCTTTCATTTCAGTGACTAAATCAGCAACTTTGATAATTTCAATTGGAGCATAATTACCCGTTAATACAATAGAGGTATTTTTTGGTCGCATATTAATTAATTCAATTACTTCCTCTGTTGAAACAAGTTTAAGATTTATTGCATAATTAATTTCATCTAATATAATTATATCATATTTTTTAGAAGATATTTTTTCTTTTGCCAGAATTAATGCATCTTTTGCAGATTTTTTATGTTCTCTAAAATCATGATCATCATCTAATATTCCAATAAAACCTTTTCCTGCAGCTATCATTTCGAATTCAGGGTTTAATCTTTTAGAACTAGAAAGCTCTCCATAATACCATTCACCTTTAATAAATTGAATCATTAATACCTTAAGTCCATGACCCACTGCTCTCAATACTATTCCCAATGCAGCAGTAGTTTTTCCTTTTCCTTTACCAGTATAAATTAAAACAAGTCCTCTATTGGTTTCCATAGTTAGTTAGATATTTTAAGATTTTAAATTATTTTTTTCTTTCTCATAATAAATATTTTTTATAAGGTTATGTATATTATTTATAGAATGATTATTTAAAAAGTTTATATTTTTAAGACTATAACTATGGGATAAGCTTTTTTTAGATATGCAAAATAAACAAACAATATTACAAAATTGGAATAACGAGCAAGTATCTATTAATGACATTATTAGCAATATTTTCAATTTACTCAATATTAATAATATAGAAATTAAAAATAAAGTTATAGAAATTTCAAGAAATTCCACAGGTAAAAATCCATCAGATCAATGGTTTTATGTATTGAAAATAGTTTCTATTTATTGTGTAAAAAATAGTATATTTTTTTATCAATCTCAATTATATGATCTTTTGACAATATTATCAAGAATCCTGGATGACAGGAAAAAAGATGTTGTAAATACAATTACATTTAACATATATAAAGATATTATGGAAAATTATAATAAGTTAAGTGATACTCTAAGGCTTATTTTTCCAGTTGTAATAGTAAACCTTATGTATATACTAAAATATGGACACGATCTTGGAGGAAAGCCAATAAATATATATGCTATTAACAATTATTATCAAAATTCAAAACTTAATTTAGAAAATGAATTGAAAAAAATATTATCATTCAATATAGAAATTAACAATACTCAAGACAATAAAATAGTTAGAATACTGAAAAAAATTACTGAAAGAAATGAAAAAGAAATACAAATTGCATTCCAAAATTTAATTGAATCAGATCAAAAAAAGATAGAAGATATTTGTAATAATTATCAAAAACTTCAGGAATATTATAAAATTATTGAAACTGATGGATTTAGCGAAATAATAGAGAAAGAAGCTAGAAGAAAATTATCCGGCAGTCAATTACAACATGCAGTATATTCAATAAAAAAGACAAAACTATATCTAGAAAATTTATTGGATGGCGCATTTGTTCCAAGTGGAAAGCATCGAATTAATCATATAAAACATAATATTGAATATGGTTTTCAATTAGCTGGTATTCTACAATCTAAAAGAAAAAAATATATTTTTGATAAAAATAATTTATAAGTTTTATTTTAATATTATAGAAATTCTATATATTACAATGAATAGTAGAATCAAGCTTAAAGCCAAAATAAATAATATTCTTGGAATTTGTTGTTCTCACTTTCTCCCTATAAAACAAGAATATCACATTGGAAAAGGAAAGGGTATAGGAATTTGTACTCTATCAAGCTTGGATTTAGTTGAAGAAATCAAAAATAATCAAGACATCATGGATAAAATTTCTATAGTAGGCAGACTACTTTCAGAAAATAAAGGAATAGATGAAATTATTAAATTTACTACAAATAATAAAAGTTTAAAATATCTTTTACTTTGTGGAGAAGAAGTCAAAGGTCATTTGTCTGGACAAACATTAATTGCTTTAAAAAGAAATGGAATTGATCAAAATAAAAGAATAATAAATGCTGTTGCGCCCTACCCATTTTTAGCATGTTCAAATGATGAAATTGAATATTTTAGACACCACATAAATATAATTAATAAGATTGGATTAAAAGATATATATAAAATAAAAGATA
>DATFBJ010000207.1:0-3437 GCA_035253885.1 Nitrososphaeraceae archaeon | reverse complement strand
AATAATTAATCATATATACAATACCCCATAATGCGAACCAATATTTATTGGATAATATATAAAAAATGTAGGTGAATTGCTATTCTTAATAATATTATTATTACTTTCAATTTTTATACCTTTTTCTCCATCCAATACATTACTCACCTTATCAAGATATTCAAAATGTTTCAATTTAGTATTAGTTTCATAGTAATCATTTTTTGAATCTGTAACTATTGTCCCATTTTGGTCAAAAATTACAATACGTTCACTATCTGTAAGATTAAGGTTTTTTACACTTTTTAGTATATCATGAAGATTTAGTATTCCTACCCAATAGCCTAAGAGTTCATTATTACTATTATATTTGTTATATACAGGAGTTGCTATTGATATGGCGGAAGTATGAATTGATGCAGAAATAAAAATACCACTTGTATAGATATTTGTAATTGTTGAAGAATTATTTCTTGTGTTATTGTTAATAATATCGGATCCCTTTATAGCATTCTCTATCTGCATAATTTAACCTTTGTAATTGCTTTTGTTGAGAAAATGGTTCTCCAAGATAATATCTCCTTTTGGAGTAGTAAAATAATACTACCAAAATTATCATCTAATTCTAAAATCGCTTTTGCTATTTCTCTTTTCAAAGTATCAGCATTTTCAGGTATTCCCATAAATTCTTCACTTATTAGATTAGATAAATATATTATCTCCAAGTGATTCGTGTTGACTACTAATTAATAGAATTGATTGTGCAGTATGAATTCTGCTTTTTATATAATCAGATAATAATTTAACAATATTTGCTTTATCTTGAATTATATTCTTACTATAATTAGAAGAAAGAGGAAATTGAAGAGAGGAGAGAATGAGGATTTATTATTAATTTGTTCTTCCAAATTATTTTGCATAACACCATAGACATTATTGAAAATTAAAGGGATTGATAATACAGAAAATGTGATTAGTATTAACGAAACAAAGGAAATAGTAGAAAAAAATTTTATTCATATGAGTATTTTATTAATTGTTAGTAATTCTATAATTTATGATTTCCTTTTTCTTATATTAACCATGATAGCAAATTTCTATTTTTTATTTCCATTCCCAAATGATATCTGATTTTGTTCCATTAGACCAATACTTGTACTCATAGAGACCTATCAAGTTGTCAAGAAATGCAAGTTTCCCATCAGAATCGGTTTGAAATATTTGAATACCATGATATGTTTGAATTCCATTTTTATCGGTTATTCCTAAATCTTGTCCAGTATAGGTTGCAATTTCGCCATCTGTTGTCATTATAATGCCATTACCTTTACTAGTAAAAGTATTACCATTATTCACTTGATATGTATTATAAAAGTTGATTTATCTGTAACATTTCCAACATCCTTTAAAATCCCAGTTGTAATACAAGAATCGAGTTTGAATGCTACTGCCATCATCATTTAGAACTATTGAATTACTTGACTGACGACTTGTCTCTTTGTAAATAGGTTCTCCAAATATTGGTGGAGTTAAATTAGTGGTAGTTGTTTTTGGATATAACTCTTCTATATTTTCTTGTGCATTCACAATTGACAATCCATTTGTTAAAGGTATAGAGATTAATTAATTTATTTTAATCAATATTTTTATTTGTTAATTTATTCTTTTAATTAATAAAATGGGGTAATTATGATTTATGTAAAAAAAGAGAATGATATTTATTATTTTTTCTTTTTAGCATATTTAAATAAGCTAGTAGGCTAATAGTAAAGTAGTCCTTTTTTAAATGATTTATTTTCTTATTTGAAGACATTAATATTAAATGTAACATAATAATATTAAAAGATATTGCAATATTTAGAATCTTTAAGTAGAATTAAATATACAAAAATTTTTAGTGAATCAAAATTTTCAATAACAAAAAATTTACTAATTAATAGGATGATTAGAATGGCTCAGATGCATCATCCTATTCTCATTATATAAACTATTGTATAATGATATAATTATATGGTATTGGTATTATTTATTATATTTGGTTTAGTAAAAATAATGAAAATTTTATTAGAACATAAAATTTAGATTTACTTATTTTTAATCTTTAAATCTGATTTTACCAAATATGAAGTTTAATTTTTTTATTTGCGAAACATCATAGTTCTGATATTTATAATCTTATTGCCTACAGAAGGCTTTGGTCATAGGAAAGATGGCTATCATCGATGGCATAGTTGTCCTTAAGATTAGGCGGTTATATTTATGATGATTTGGGTTATGATTCTAAATGTTGATGAAATAATATATTAAATTTGCATTCAAAAATAAACAAACTAGCCAGCCAAATACCACCTTATATTCTAAGGAACAATATTAAAAATCATCATTGTATAACTAGTTTTAAAGTATAACTGCCCGTAACTATCAAATAGAAGATAGAATAAAAAATGATTATCTTCTTAAGTTATGAACTAAAAGAGAATAAGAGATTATGAAGTGGTTTCCATTATTAAAAGTAAGAAATGATATACCATCTTTTCAAAATCTATCTTAAATAATTAAGTCATAACTTGCATTTACTTTTATTTTGATTGAATATTATTAAGAGTTCGTTATTTTTACTTCTATATCTTTATGTGGACACACTGCTATTATCTCTTCTGCTAACTTAAAACTTTCTTTATCATTTATATCTTCTTTAGTGGAGGAAGAAAATTCAAATATTGTTTTTGTATTTGGTAAATGTACTCTTTTCACGTTCAAGTCATCATCTCCTTGACCTTCTTCTCCTTTTTTAAAGAAATATCGTTCACCGTATCTAGTTATTGGATTCCAGCTCCTTAATAATATGCCTTGTTTCTCTATATTCTCAAATGTTCTTTTATCATAAACTTTTGTATGCATAAAAAGATGAAAAAAAATTTCATTTGGATTATAGAAATATCTTAAAGTATAATTCTTATCATGTGATATTGGTTTTAATCCATTTAGATTCTGATTCAATCTAAAACAAGTTTTTGTTTTTTCAACTTTCATAATATATTTCTGGTCTTTATAAAATTTAAAATTATTGTATGATTTCATCCTATGTTTTACATCTTCTATACTATTATAGATATTTAGAGATTGACTCATTTATACAGTTAAATTATTCATTGACTGTGCATTTATGTTACTTCTAAAAATAATCAAAACCAAAAGCGTTATGATTATGGCAGTTGATATGAAGATGTTAAATCCATATCTTTTTTTTATATTTTTTCGGCGCCGAAAAATTTTAATGAATAAATTTAAATATATATTGATATTTATAGCTACTTTTTAATGATAATATAGAATACGCAATAGATCAATCGGGTTCATCTGCATATTTAATTACAGTTGGGAGTTGAATAGTCATAGTTTCAGTGTTCAATCAATATTAATAGAATTTAAAATTGATGATATTATATTTAATAATT
>DATFBJ010000206.1:0-5541 GCA_035253885.1 Nitrososphaeraceae archaeon | reverse complement strand
TACAAATAAAATTTCTATCAATATGAAAAAGCCTTTATCAGCATTTCCTTATAAATATTAAATCTTTATTTAGAAGAAATATACTATAATTTTATTGGTCTCTGGAAAATACTTTAACAAAGGAGTAAAAGCATTAGATGAACCTAATTTGGGACATGTAGTAAGAGAGGCACCAGATAAAATAGTAGTATTTGGTGGAAAAAATAAAAGATATGACATACCTATATCAGAAATTCAACAGGTTGGTGCTAATGTTCTTATTGGATTACCATTTTCAGAAATTCAAAGTAAATATAGTGTTAATCGTGATGATCCACTTCCAACTAGTCGAAAAGATCCGTGGAAATCAGATAATCAAACAGATTTGGGAACATATGAAGGTAAATATCCCCATTCATTGTTCAATAAGGGAGTAAGAACAGAAAATGAAGATCATGTTGGGCATGTTATGAAAGAAACAAATGATAAAATAGTAGTTTTTGGATATGGAAATGAGAGATTTGACATCCCTAAATCGGAGATACTTGCAGTAGGAAGAAATGTTATCACAAAAAAGAATTTTCCAGAATTATTTGAATTTAAGATGGATATGAATTCACCATTACCTACTGGTGAGCCATTAGAAAAAATAGATGAAGAAGCATATCCTGAATATTACCATGGTCCTAGAGATGATAAAGAAGGTAAACAGGATTTAATATATCCAAAATAAAACTATCTTTCTTTATCTAAAGCTCTTTTCTGTTATATTACTATCAGGATTAACTTTTAAATTGTCCAATTGTCCAAAGAAATATCATTTATTTCTATTTTCTTCTTCTTTTTTTTAATTATTTCTGCATAATAGAAAAATAGAAGTTTTTTGTCATAATTTGTTTATAATTTTAATGTATTATAAATTGAACTTTAGTAAATAAAAAATATCAATTAGTATTTTGGATATCTATTATAAATTATTTATCAATATTCTTTCTAGATATCATATCTTTAGTTTCGATAGGCGACTTTAGTCTTGTTAAGTTTTTTCCAAATATGAGATCTATCCCCCAATCTATCATAACTCTTAACTTGTTTTCTAAAGTCGGTAAATGAGTCAGATAAAAAAATCTCCATATTCCCCATGCAAATATTCCCTTTATTGAATGTCCTAAAATCATGGCTACTCCATTTCTTTTTCCTATTGTGGCCATTATCCCTCTAGTTTTATATGAAAATTCTGTTTTATTAGATTTTTTTACTCTTACTGTTTTCTCTCTAGGTTTTAACTCTTTTTTTATTGATGAAATTATATTTTCTGCTGCAACTTGTCCTTGACGTATAGCATGTTGTGCAGTTGGAGGACATGGATTTCCTGTATTAGGATCTGTTATGAGTGCACAATCACCTATAGCGTATACATCTTCATAATCTTTTATCTGCAAATATTTATCAGTTACAACTTTGCCACTTTTATCATGTCCACAGGAAATATCAATAACAGATTTCTCTGGTACAACACCAGCAGTCCAGATAAGTGTATCTGCTATTATATAGTTATTATCTTTTAGTATGATTTTCTTTGGACCATGTAGGCTTAATTGATTTTCTTGATTATCTTCTACTATCCCTTTTACGTCAATAACTCTATTATTCAAAATGACTTCTACATTCTTTTTCTTTAATTCTTCTAAAGCAAAGCTACCAAGCTGTTCATCCATTTCTGGCAAGATTCTAGAGCCAGAATTAATTAGAATAACTCTTACATCTTTTATATCTATATTTTGGTAATAATCTTTAATAGACTCTTTTATAAAATCATTTATTTCTCCAATTGTTTCAACACCTGCAAAGCCTCCACCTACAACAACATAAGTAGTTAAACTCTTTCTCAGATTTTCTAATGTTTTTTCCTCCTTGTCTTTATAATTTAAGTAAGAATTATTACTCCTATTACTTTTAATTTCTCGATCTACCATTACAATATCTTTTTTTTCTTCAAATAGTAACATATCTGTCTGTTCTAAAGTATCAATAATGTGACTTCTAATAGAAAATGCATCATAGAGACTTTTCATTGTAAATGATGATTTTTCCAAGTTTTTATTTCCAAAGAAATTTGTATTACTACCTAAAGCCAAAACCAGATAATCATAATATAACGATTTAGTATAATGATCATTGTTTGTATTTATGTAGTTATTATTGTTGTCATTATAATTTTTTATATTCTCATTTGAATTATCTGAAGGATTGACTAAAGGTAATAAATGATTTGATAATGTGTCTAATTTCTTGTTTGCTTCGTTGATATTATGATAATTACTAGTAAACCTTGCTTCCAAAATTGGATTTGTAAATTCAATTTTTCTATTCTCTAAATCTATTTTTTTAACTTCAGATTCTATAAATCTAGCTCTTTTACAAAATGCTCTCAATGGTGATGCTACATGTTTTGTCTCTATCATCCCAGAAGATACTTCATGTAACATTGGAGTAAAAAGAAAGAAATTATCTTTGCTTATTAGAGTTATATCTATTCTTATATCATTTTGAAATTCTTTTTGTAATTTTGTAAGAACTTCTATTCCCGCAAAGCCTCCACCTAATATTGCAATTTTCTTTTGTTCTATTGGCTGTCTACGATGAACTAATTGTAAATGTTTTCTAATAATATTTATCCTAGAGAAGGATACATTACAGATATTGCATTTATATCGCGCACCAAATTTTATAGATAAAAAAGAAGATACAAGGCCAACTGTAATTCCAAATAAGAGATTGATAAATAAAGAATTCAGAAAAATATTTAATTTATTGCTTTGAATTTTTTGAGATACTTCTTGTTCTGTTAATGTTGGATCTATATCTACAGTAGTTCTAATATTTTCTGGAATTAAAATAAATTCATTTACTGGAATAGCCCATACAACAAATATTATTGTACCTGCAAAAATTCCATAAATAAGACCGTTTATAGGTTTACTTATATTCAAAATATTTGTTTTGTATAAAAATATACCTACTACTATTCCAATTGAAACTGCTGTAATTAAATGAATTATAAATCCTGCAGTGGCAGCATACGAAGAATAGACACCTATTACATGACCAAATATAATCCATGATGCGTAATATGGTAAACCAGTTATGAATTCATAAATAGTTCTTGGAAGAATCATTGTTATAGCACCAATTATGGCACCTACTACAACAAACAATACTTCTCTCTTAAGAGAAAAATCTATTTTTATTAAATTAAGATGATTATGAAAACTTTTATTTTTTATATTTCTTAATTTCATATTAATATCTCATTCTAATTCTAATTATTTTTTATATTATTTATTAATTTGACAAACCAAATAATTTGAGTTTAATACACATATGATAAATTCTACTTAAATAGTAATTAAACTTTATAAAATAAATCTTGTCTGACATTCTGTTACTACAATTTATATCAAGATAATAAAAAGTTAATATTAATTTCTTATATAAATGATGATAATATTAATAATAATAAAATAGTTTATTCTACTTTAATAATACTATTTTTAATCACCTATTCTATAACCAATAAATAGTATCAATATTAAAAATAATAGTCTTGATTCAACAAACAAAAAATGTTTTCAATTATGCACCTTTACCATTGAGGATAATAGCGGGAATTGGATTTATGATACACGGTCTTCCCAAATTGCTCGATATACAAGGTACTCAGAATTCATTTACGAATATGGGTTTACCACCGGAGTTAGCAATCATCATAGGTCTTTTAGAATTCATAGGTGGTTTGGCTATTTTACTGGGTATCTTAACAAGAATTGCAGCAGGATTATTAGCGATAGATATGATAGGTGCTATTTTACAGGTAAAATTATCAAAAGGGTTTATTGGAGGATATGAATTAGATTTATTGTATCTTGCAATAATGATAAGTTTATTGATAAGTGGACCAGGCAGTTTGTCTATAGAGAAAAATATTCTTAAACGAGAAATTTATCCAAAGGCACCTAAATACTCGAAAAATGGAGAAGAAGACAAATAAAATCAAAGTATTTTAAATTCACTTTTTGATGGAATTTTTAATTGGAATATTTCATTAAAAAATCGCTATAGACTCTATAACAATAGTTAGAAATAATAGGATAACAAATTAACTTAATCATCTCTTTAAACTGATAGAGATTTTTACTGCTTTTTTCTAATATACTTATTAAATTGCAATTTATTATGAAAAAATTTATCTCTTTTTTAATGGCTAGTTTGAATAGATAATTTTAAAATAAAAATCGCTATTTCAAACTTTTAGTTTATTTCTTTATTATAATAAAGAATAAGAATCTCAATTAGAGTATATATTATTTATATATTTTATATTTTGTATACATTAGTAAAGATAGATATAATCTTATGAACTGCAAACAAGTAACATAATAAAATAAGTCATTATATAAAATTTAAAAAAATTAGTTATAAGGTCTCCTATTTTCTTAGCAAATTAAAATAGTTTTTAATTCCATTTTTATAGTATTTTTGTGCAATTTCTATAGATTTGTTAAAGGTTTCTATATATTCTATTATAAACTCATGCATTGTTCCGGTACTGTTAATTGTATTATCTATAATATTTTGGTTAATCTTGTTGTAAATATTAAAAGTTTGTGCGGGTATCACAAAATTATTCCAATATGATTTGTTGTTGGATGTATCATTGATAAATTTGGAAAATGCTGATTGATAGGTATTAAGAATATTATTTTGTAATTCTACATAATTATTTGCAATTGTTTGCATTGTATTAATAGCTCGTTGTTGATATCTATTTGTAGTATCTAGACTTTTATCAATGATCTCATGATTTATTTTTTGATATTCATTAAAAGTATCATTATATTCATTTGCAATATTGGAAATAGTGGATGTTGTTGTATTTTCTAATTGTTGTTTTTGTTGATCTGCAATTCTCTCTATTTCTCCATTTAAATTTCTAATTTGCTTAGTATTGTTTTCAATTATTTGTTTTGACAATGTTAACGACAAATTTTTAGGAATTCTGTTATATATAAATTATAATATATTATAATGTTAATTGTAATTTCCTAGTTGATATTTTTTTGCAAATACATGAAAATCTAAATTTTTTAATGATTTATAATTAAAGTTTTTTAGATATTTTAATCTCATGCCTACAACAATTATCTTTATTATTCTATCTATAATCAGCTTTACTCCTAAAACAATTTGGGCATATAACTTATCACATCCAATACATTCTTCAGATTATATTCAATATTTGTATCCAGTTATGTATATTATTTACAATTTAATTATTATAGAGACTTCTAATAATAAAAGATATCATTATCCAAACACCATTATTAAAATTATCTATTCTGTACTAAAATAAGAGTCTAATGTTATAGTAATAAATAAATATTCAAAACTGTATTATTTAAGAAATTAGAATCTACTAACCAGTTCTTAGCTAATATAATTTTTTTCCAATTATTTTGTATATATCAAATGATAGTTGTAAATCATTAATCTAAAGAAAAA
>DATFBJ010000205.1:0-4603 GCA_035253885.1 Nitrososphaeraceae archaeon | reverse complement strand
TTGAAATATATATATATATATATATCAATTATAAATTATTTAAAAATTTGATATAATTTACTAGCCGTAGCCATCTATATAATGAATACCACTTCTGAAATATATAGAAGGCTATGGTAATGATTTGTGAATCCTATATTTGATTGTATATATAACATAATAATTATAATATTTAACAAATTGTGTATGGAAAATTTAATTAATTTATCAGTAAAATATAATAATATTGCCTAGCCCTCTAAGGATTATTCATAACAATAGAAGGCTATTTTGTTGTTCTTTGGACTGAACGACTATAGATACGCGGTACACAAACTTGGAAAGCATATTATATAATACTTGGAGATAATTTAATTGTCATAGCCTGAACAACAATGGATTTCAGCTTAATTGATTAAGTGGTCCAGACTATGACAACAATAACAACTACTTGATTCGGTTGGCGAACATATATGCCTCGTTTCTACTATTGATTTGAAGATTAAAATCATTTATTAATATAGAATATTTATAAATTTTTGACATTATCATTTTCTACTTTGAATGAAATAATTTTTTTATTTTATTCGAATCATCTACTAGTATATAGTTCTAATTACTCAATAAAAAACACTAGATATATACAAGTTTTATGACAAGCACATTTTAAGGCTGTACTAATATATAACAAGCGTATGTGAAATAAAAAAAATCTAGTCATTCTTTACGAATGGTGGTGGAATATTGATGATGATGATGATAGTGATATTCCATACGAATTAGAATGTAAAGAAGTAGAAAATTATGATAAAGTTATGGAATCACATCCTAATTATCTAAATATATTCTATAATCTTACTTTAGTGTATAAACAAAGGCTGAAGAAGATTATTTTTAAGCAGGTAAAAGGGGATTCGTAATGAATAAATAATAAAATCATCATCAGTTTTTTTATTTGAGTAAATATATATAATATGATTATTTGTAGACTTGTGATATCACTAGAGTAATAGATATATAAATATAAAAAATAGGTCAATGTAAATCTTTATTTATTTTAACTATCTATATTGTCTAGGACTTTATTAAGAAGAAAAAGATGAAGAAGAAGAAGAGGTATTCTGTTTGGAGTTCTTTGGACTGAAAAACCAAACTAGAGGAGATGTATACATTAGTGGTAATATATACATAGCCTAAATGAACCTCTCTTCTTATTTTGTTGTTGTTATTCTTTAACTACTTAAGCATTGTATAGCAATTTTTAAAAAAGGAGAAATCACTTAAATAGATTTTTTACATTTAGATCTATTTGGATGTTTAATAAATCCATAGCCATTGTAGACAATGATCCAATTTTATTAAATATGTATAGTCAGGCTTTAAAGATGAATGGCTATTATGATGTCTAGTTTTACTGACCCAATTTTGGCATATGAGCATATTAAGGAAAACCTAAATAAATATTCACTAGTAATAACCGATGACAAAATGCCTGATATGAATGGCTTATTTAAGTCCTAAACTTTTAGAAATAAATCCAAAACTAAATCTAATTATAATGAGTGATTATTTTGACGATGATTTGAAATGTAATTATAAATTTAATATTCTTAAAAAGCGTATATCTATATTTAAATTAATTAACGTTGTAAATGAAAGTATATCAAAATCTATTTCCCATGACGATAAACTCTATAATTCTTTATCCTAATTTGTAAAGCTAAACCTTCTAAGGAATAGGAGTACTTTTTTAGAAGGCTCTGTATGACATAATTGGATGGAACGAATTTCTTGAATAATAAAATACTTTAAACTATAGAAAATTTTTTTGTTTATTTTTTTTATATCTGAAATTAACATATCATCTAGTAAAACTTTTTTGATATTCTCATTTAGAAAAATAAACAATATAAATTAAATGAAAACAAGATACTCCAATTTTAGGTTATTATTATTATGTTATCGACTATGACTAAAAAAACTACTACAATTAAAAAAGCATTAAAATGGATATTTAGTGGTTTCACTATATCCATTATTACAACGTTAATTGTCATGACAGTACACGATATAATGACAGGTGAATCTTCCAATACTGCAGAATATTGTGCAAAGTATGGTTTTTTAGCATCACCTGGTTGTTGGTAATTATTAGAGACAAGATTTTACAATTTAATTGTCATAGTATGAACTATACAACAAATAGTAATAGGAATGGAAAACAGACAAAAGACGGATCAGACTATGACTATCAGCAATGATTGGACTTGTCTGTTAGTTGTTGATATCTCTTTGGAAATGCTCTTTCTAAATTTAAAAATATAATAAGCTATTTAATAAAAAGTTATCATAAATAATGCCTGAATTTGAACCAATATCCTATAAATTGAAAACTATATCCAATTGGAATACTGTAGCAAATAAATATCATAACAATTGGGCAGATAGTAAAATTGGACCTTTTGGTGCTACTGAAAAATTAATCAATATTGCTGATATACAACCTTATGATTTTATTTTAGATGTAGGATGTGGAACAGGTGCATTAACAAAAAAAATATCAAAGAGACTAAATAGAAAAGGCAAATTAATTGGAATAGATATTTCAAAAGAAGTTCTTTCAATCGCCAAATCTCAAATAAAATTTCCCAATGTGGATTTTATAGAGATGGATGCAGAAAAAATTTATTTCTCAATTAAATTTTCAAAAGTATTAAGCCAATTTGCAGTTATGTTTTTTACTAATCCTATAAAAACATTAAATTCTATAAGAGAATTAATGACTAGAGAAGGTACACTGGTTTTGGCAGTTCATGGATCATCAGAAAATGTACCTTACTTTAGCTGTATTATGAAAAGTATTATCAAATTTATTCCAAATATAATTCCTAATGGATCTCCTTCAGTTCACTCTTTGGGAGACAGTACAAAGTTAAGAGATACCTTAATTAAAGCAGGATTCAATACTATAAAAATAGAAACATATAACTTTCCATATAGTCCAGGTAGTTTTGAACAATATTGGCAAGATTATATGGAATGTACAGCAAATTCTATAAAAGATATAATTAAGAAAGATAATGAAATACTTTCCAGAATTAAAAATGAGTCCAAAAAAAATACCTTACCATTCATTATAAAGAATAAAATCATCTTTCCATGGGAAGTACTGATTGCATCTGCATATAATCACTAGATATACTATAAAAATATCTACAATGATCTTTCCAATATAAAAAATCTTTAGTAAATATCAAAATTGAATTTTTAATTTTTCTTTGACAATACTAGAAATTTTCATATGGATTTTTTCAATAGTTTCTTCACCATTGATTATTCTCCATTTGTAAACTTGTGATAATTTTTGATAATTTTGTTTGACATTTAATAAAAATTCAAGGTTTTTTTCAAACAAGTCTCTATTATAGTTTATTCTTTTATATGAAGTTTCAGGATCTATCTCGAGTATGATAACTATATCTTCTTCTGGTAGACCTTTATCTAAATTAATTAGCCAATTTAAATCTAAACCATTAGACAATCCATATACAATGTTTGATTGATAATATCTATCCATTATAATAATAGTTCCATTCTGAAGCATGGTTTCAATCTTTTCTTTTTTTTCCCACCTGTTTACCGATAGAAGCATATGTTGAACCTCTTTAGAATAAGATCTTCTTCCATCAAGAAACAATCGTATTTCTTTTCCTATTGGAGTTGAATAATCAGGAAAGTCTAAAATTTTGCAATTGAATCCTGCTTTTATAATATCATTCTGCAATAGTTTGCATTGAGTTCCTTTTCCTGCTTTGTCTATTCCTTCTAAAACTATTATTTGACCTTCTTTCAAAAATATAAATTACTTTTTAAAATACTATAATTATATTTATTGATATTATATGATATGTGTAAATAATTATAAAAGGAATATAATTTTTATAATATTATAATTTATAAACATTGTTCGAGATATTATATTATTCTAATTAAAGGTGAAAGTAATTTTGCAATTTTGGAAGAAAAAAAAGGAGTTTTGTATTCTCTGTAAAAGAGAACTTCAACACAAGTACAAACCCCATCGAGAATGGAAAATGAGTGGAATGTTATGTAGTGATTGTCATATGATTAAGATGAAAGAATATATAGCAAAGCAACAAGTAGAAAAAGAAAAACAGGAAAGAGAACTAAATACATGCTCAATTTGTTCTCGTCAAATCAAATCTGAAACCGAACATGTAAAGCCAAAATGGCAATGGAATCTAGAACGAGGAAGTATATTATGCAAGAATTGCTTTGAAAAAAAGGACAAAGAATTTGAAAAAGAAAGAAATTACTGTTCTATTTGTGGAACTAATTTGAGATTCATTAGATATAATCCAAAGCCAAAGTGGAATATATCAGGCCAACTTTGCAGAAAGTGTTGGGATCAAAGAAATGAAATACAATAACTGATTATAATGTAAAATTTATAATTCACGTATTTAAATAAATATTCATGGGCTCATAGTTCAGTTTGGATAGAATGGCTGCCTGCGGAGCAGTTGGTCGTGGGTTCAAATCCCTCTGAGCCCGATTTGCTGACTAAGTTTTTTATTCGTTATGGAGAAAGCCGATAAAACTT
>DATFBJ010000204.1:0-4537 GCA_035253885.1 Nitrososphaeraceae archaeon | reverse complement strand
TGGAAAAAATGAAGTTTTTTTACCATTTATAATCAAAATTGAGTATTTTATGTAATACAATAAAAATAATAGGAAAAAGGCTATTTTTTTAACCAGAAATTGGATACATATGTTTTTTTTTATAAAGACTTATTAATAATGAGAACAATAGTATGATATGTGTGGAATAGGCGGACTAATTAGTAAAGATTCTACTAATGTAATACCTCTTACTAAAACAATGATGATATCTATGAACAAAAGAGGTCCTGATGGAACGGGTCTATTGATAGATGATAAGGTTTATCAATATGAATCACCTGATAAAATACTTTGTAATAGTTCTAATAATAATTCTAAACTAGCTTTAGGTCACATACGCCTTGCCATAGTAGGAGAGAGAAACTATATTCAACCTTTCAAGAGTTGTGATGGCAGATTAGTAATGGAACATAATGGAGAAATTTATAATTATAAAATACTTAAAGAAAAATTAAAAAAGGAACACAAATTCATATCAAATACTGATAGTGAAGTTATTATCCATTTGCTTGAGCATTACTATAAAGAAACTGGATTTTCTGATCTTTTAAAAGCAATAAGGAAAACAGTAGCTGATTTAGATGGCATATATGCTCTTGCTATAAAAGATCAAAAAGAAGATAAAATTTACCTAGTTAGAGACAGATTAGGAATAAGACAGATATACTATGGCCAGAATGATAAAGTTATAGGTTTTGCATCGGAACGTAAAGGTCTTTGGCAAATAGGTATTAAAGAACCTACAATCTCACTATTGCCTGGTCATTGTGTAATATTATCGGATAAAATATCTCATCCTATTAAAATATCTGATCCGCCTATTAACTACAGTACCGTACCTACATTTTCCAATTTGGAAGATGCAATATCGTCTTACAAAAATGCTTTATATAATTCTATAAAGAAGAGATCACAAGACCTTTCTAGAATTGGAATAATTTTTTCTGGAGGAATCGATAGTGTACTTATTGCTAAAATTACAAAAGAATTGGTTCCTAATGTTACTTGTTATACTAGTGGAATAGCAGGTTCTGATGATATAAAATTTTCAAAGATTATTGCAGACGAGTTGGATTTGGATCTAAAAATCAATGAATTAGATGTAAAAGATATTGAAAATATGCTACCCAATATTTTAAATATAATTGAAACTAATAATAGCACTCAAGTAGAAGTTTCTCTTCCCATTTTTGGGGCATTAAAGTTAGCGGCTAAGGATGGACTAAGAGTTGTATTCACAGGTCAAGGTGCTGATGAGTTATTTGGAGGATATCCATGGTATGTAAAGATTTTTTCCAAATTCGGTTATAAAAAATTGAAAGAATATATGCTGCAAGATTTGCTGTTACTATACAAAGAAACTCTTGAAAGAGAAGATAAAATAGCTATGGCAAACAGTATTGAAATGAGGGAACCATTTTTAGATTCAGAAGTAGTAAAAACTGCGACTAGCATTAATATGAATCTAAATATAATCAATGATAATGATAGTTTCGGAAAACGAGTACATCGAGAATTAGCAATACGGGTAGGAATACCCAAATATATTGCATATAGAGAAAAGCAAGCTGCACAACATGGTGCAGGAATTCATGGAATCTTAACAAAAATTGCAGAAAAAAATGGATTTAATAAAAAAATGGTAACCAAGGAATATATGGCAGATATTGCAAAAAGAGAAAAACTAGGTAGCTCTGAACGCTATGGTTATTTATTTGATGATAAAGTTTCTTGGAATTCTGCAACATGGGTTCAATTATATCTTGATAAACTGACTAATTTGAATCAAATCGCATGTAAAATAAAAAGATAAAGTACATTAAACTTTTTTAGAAAAGAATATGTTCATCTGACTTTAGGTACAAGTCAGATGAAAAGCGACATTATGACATATCAACCGGCTCTATTAGTAATAGATGTACAAAATGGTTTTATGAGTAAAGATGGTTCTTATGATCTGCTTGGTATGAAAATATCAAACTATCAGCATATCATCCCTAAATTAAAAGAGTTAATAGCAATATGTAGAACATATAATGTTCCTATATTTTACACACAAGCAGTTAGAGAATCATCTGGAATAGATCTTTTAACTAAAACACATAGAATTCTCCCTAAATCACGAGAGGAAAGAATAAAAAAGAGACCAATTTGTGTAAGAGGAACATGGGATGCCAAAATTATTGATGAAGTAAAACCAACCAACAAAGATCATATTGTTATCAAAAGAAGAGATTCAGCCTTTCAAGACACAGAGACAGAAGTTTGGTTAAACAGTCTAAAAGTAAATACATTAATCTTTTGCGGGATAGATACATCAATTTGTGTTGAGACATCACTTAGAGATGGTTTTAATAAAGGGTACGATGTAATTCTTATTTCTGATGCTACCGCTTCAGCCAATTTTAGACATTATAAAACTACAATAGAACATGTTAAAGAATATTATGGCTTAGTAATGAAGGTTAAAGAAATTAAGGAAGTACTAGAGGCAAAAAAGAATGGAATGTATTGGGATAAGATTAAAATGATAAGGGAGAAAAAGAACTTACTTGAGCCCGAGGTTAATTGATTCAAAAATAGAAAAAGTAAATCTTTAGAGTATAAAAGAGTTTAAACCAATAATACAAAATTAGAAATAAAAATTAGTGTTGATGGCCACAACCACAACCACCCATATTACTTCCTCCTTGACCTTCTTTCTCTAAACAAGAGGGACACTTAGTCATACCTGTTTCTGACATGAATGCTGTACCACATGAAGTACATTTTAATTTTTGAATTCCTTCCATAAAAGAGGTATCAAAACATCCTTATTAAAACTTTAACTGCATAGTTTTTAGTATGTTTATCAAATATATAATAACGGATACTTTTACTGACTTTTTGTTTATAGGTAATTTTAATATTTATTAAAACGATTATTATCAGAAGTTGATAAAATTAAGAAAAAAATATCAATATTATTAATAGTTTAAAAGTATAAATTCAATAATATGTCTTTTTATTAAGAGTAACAATAACAATTACAAACTAATAACATTATATTTAAAATAATATTATATTATTACCCTTGAATATTGATAAAAAGGGTATTAGGGTTTTAGCCATAGCCGAAAGTTTTAGAAAAGAAAAAACCAAATCTATTTTAACAGGTATTGTAATGAGAAAAGATCTTATCATCGATGGTATAATTTTTGGTAATGCAACAATTGGAGGAGATGATGCTACACAGAATATTATTAAAATGTATAAGAGTTTACAAAGAAACGATATTAATTTTCTGTTATTAGATGGTCTTATTATAAGTATGTATAATATCATAGATGGAAAATCAATCCATGAAAACATCGGTATACCTGTTATAGCAATCACATTTAAGAATTCTCATGGAATAGAAAATTCCATTATTAAAAATTTTCCTGCCAATTATCACAATAAATTAGACCATCTGAAGAAACTTGGAAAAAGAAATTTAGTATTACTTAAAACGGATAAATTATTATGGATAAGAATATGGGGCATAAAAATAGATGAAGCAAGTAAACTTTTAAATTCATTTCTAATTCAAGGATCTATTCCAGAACCAATTAAATTAGCAAAAATGATTTCGCATGCTTATTTAAATACAATATATTGATATTAATAGTAATAGAAGAAAGAGAATTTATTTTTGTTATTATAATATGTTAACATATTGTATATATTTTCATTACTCACAAGTAATTAAATGCTAAATTTTTTTTCTATAGTTATTTATTTATTTATTTATTTCTTATAACCTTGAGAAGTTCTCACAGAATGTAATATTTAATTGGTATAATATAATAAGATAACTATATTAAATAAATAATCTTTTTACTGACTTATAATTATTAATAAGTAACAAGATTTGAATGGCGGTTGAGTATATTATTTTTTCTCATTATTTTTTCACTTCCTGAATAAAATATATTCTATTTTATCAAAAACTATGAAATGATTATATAATTTACTGTACGTTTTATTATATGAGTGAACGAACTGGTTTAGATAATACGACATATGACATTTTATCAGCTCTTGGTAAAGAAGCTAACTTTTTATATGATACAATAGATAAATATATTGATGATGCCAAAAAGTCAAATAATAACGAATTAGTAAATCTTTGGAATAGGATTAAGCAAGATAGATTAAATCATATTCATGAGCTAAAAGAAGCCTTAGAACAAGCCATTCATAAATAAATCAATTTAATTTATTTGAGAATTATTATACTATTATAACTTGTTTAATCTACATAATTATCAATTATATTAAATCTTTTTAAGGTACTTTATTTTCACTAAAATCATTAATTATTTGATCTATTAATTGAGGAAAAAGATTTAGTTATGATAATCCTTTGCCAGATTTAGATTTAGTATTCAGAGAAATTCTATAATAATAGTCATTTTTTAATAATAATATAAAATGTTATTATTGTTATTTTCTAAAAATAACAAAATATCATAATATTTGCTTATTTGCTTAA
>DATFBJ010000203.1:0-6795 GCA_035253885.1 Nitrososphaeraceae archaeon | reverse complement strand
TGTAAAAAAATAATAATAATAATAATAATAATAATAATAATAATAGAATAATTAGGAAATAAATAAAATTATGACAATAACAATTATATTGATATATTATTTCTCTATCGCTAATTATATAGATATGTCTATTTATTAATTTATAAATTAATTTTGGACATATAAATATAATTGCAAGATAGTTATAATAGAAATATACGTTATTGGAAATTTATTTACTAATAAAAAAAATATCAATCGCTATCTAGAGTATTTATATTTAGATAATAAAAGATTTGAAAGATCTATAATAAATACTTCACTTAGATAACCGAATTACCAGATTATTAATTGTGAATTCTTAAAATTTACTTGGTCAATTATTTAAAAATAATAATAATACTCTTCAAAAAGAATTTCAAAGATTCTCAAATTTTCTTTTTGTCTCTTTAAATATTATTTGTCCTACATATTCATCAATTCCTAAATCTTGTGCTATCTTGGATGGATCATTGTTAAGGATAGATTCAATTGTAAAACCTGCGTCATTTAATACGTCTTTCAATCCAATGGGAATTGTGATATGATCAATGCGGTAATCGTTTTTCATGTCTCTTATATTATATTAACAACCAAAAGGAAAAAAAATTATCCTATATAAACTTCTGAGATCTATATAGAATATATTATTTGATTTAAATATACTACTAATATTATTTGATTTTAAAAAGATAGTGACAATATTACTTTATTTGGATCATTTTATATATGATTATCAAAAAAAATATATTTACAAGCTAGAAGTATTGAAAGTTTGACTTATTAAAGTATCATTCTCTATATCTTAATATTCAATAATGAATTGTTTGTTTTAAAAATTTTTTTCGATATAGCAATTATCTGATAGGTTTAAAATATTAATAATTCGTAACTCTGCTTCTGAATTTAATAATAATTACACATATCCATAACTTTTCAATTAGTCTACAACAAATTTTTGGAGAGAGTATAAATTAAAGCCAATTTATTATATCTCTCTTTTTCCCTCTTTTTAAACAAATAAAAAGTAAAAAAATATTTAAAAGAATTACTTTTTTATTTGTATTAGGTTATTATTATTCTTGTATGGTTTTTGATATATTAGTTACTGAAATGCCATAGCCTATGGAGAATATTAGTAAGGCTATGGCATTGACAGAGTCTCTTTTGTCTTTGCTAATATTTTAGGGTGATAAATAATGATAATTATAATATATATTAATTTAAGATAATTTTATTGTATTTAAAAAGATTAAAAAAGAAAAAATATATATTCTTTGGATTAAAATATATATTTTAAATTTTTTTATTGTTGATAAATCGATTTGATAAAATAGATTCTAACGATCGGTTTTCATAACTTTAGAATTATTGTTTTTTTCTCTAATCAAAACATTTAAAGAATTCTCGATCTTTGAGAATATAAAATATCCAACCAATCCCATAACAGCACCCACTGGTATTGTAATAAAAGTTATAGATACAATAGTATTTAGAAATGTTGGTACTACATCATTTAACGATTCCAGATTACTGTTTAGGAAAGTTCCATATGTCCATACGATCATAGGATAATTAAAGAAATAGAAAATTGCTCCAACTATAGAAGAAGCTATCAATTTATTATTTTTAAAATGAGTATTAATTCTAATAAATCTTGAATTTAATAATATATCTGCAAGAAGAGATGCTCCTAACACAGTAACAAGATACCAAGGAATAAGAGGAGAAAGCAAATTACCGGTTGGAATAATGGTTGAGAAAGTATTTACTAATACCAATAAATAGACTATTATAAACGAATATCCGAAAATGTTATTGAATACCTTTGAGGAGCATAAAAATATAATAGAATTAACTAGTGGAAGAAAAATACTTGCTATAAGAGTTGCACCATATATATTTAAATTAAAATTAAAAAATTCAGATTCAGAAAATGGTAAAACGAACATAAAGACATACCAGATTGACGTAAACCATAACGAAGAAAGAGAAGGAATAAGGAAAAGTTTACCCAAATTTTTCCAACGTGAAATATTATTATTTTTTATTACACCATATAGCCCTATGAAAACTGCAACAGAGTTAATCAGCATTCCTGTAGTCAAAGTTATATGAGTTGGACTTAGTAGACCATCAAATCCAAAAGTTTGATGCCATAAATAATCAAATGGCGCTGCAATTAAAGATAAAAATGATCCTATTATCAATAATTTAAATGAAAGAGAAATAGAAGCATATTGTTTGATTTCCTTTTTTCTCAATAGAAATGAGCTGATACCAGCAGAAAATACTATTAATCCTATTCCACTATAAAGGATAGTATGAGAAGGTGTGAAAAATGATTCTGGCTGATTTAATAGATGAGAAGTTACATCCCAACTTCCCCCAGCAATTTGTATAAATGATCCTATAGTAGAAACAATTAAAATAAACAATGATATTTCTAAATCTGAATAATTTAAAAATTTGATATTTTTATAATTCATATTTATAAACAATTTTAGCCTATATACAACTAATAAGGATAACTAATAATAAAAGCAAATTCCAGTTAAATAAAAAAAAGAAGAAGAAGAATAAGAATCAATTAATAGAAAAGAACATAATTTATTACTTATAATCACATGTGAAATTAGAAAACAAGTCATTTCAACAATAAAGGATAAAACCTTTTTTTCATTTCTTTTCTATTATATTAGAATAACTGAATATTCATTATATAATTATCAAATTGAAGCTAATAACTATTAAATTAAAAAATTATTTAAATTTATATATACAAGAGAAAAACATTTTGTAGATTTTCCTTTTTATTTATTTATATCCTTTGTATAAATATAGGAGAATAATAAATGAATTACAGATCATCATATAACTTTGTAATCAAAATATCAATCTTTTATTTTAAAAGAAATATATAGAAATAACAAAATTACTTAATGTTTAGATGTCAAAAATTATAATCAATAGTAATAGTAGCACTATTGTTTTAATGCTAATATTTCTAGCCAGTGGTACATTTTTTGGAATAGCTAATGCTCAAAATTTGACTGAAACATCCACTACTAGCAAAAATTTATCCTTAGCTGAGCTATATGAATTTGTAATAAAATCAGTTGTTCAAGTAACAAAAACAAAACCTCCTGCTGATCCCTTAGGTCCAGATAAAGAGAATCAGACTTCATTAGGTACAGGATTTATTTATAACAATTCAGGATATATTGTTACAAATAATCATGTTGTTGAAAATGCACCAGTCCTTGATATAACCTTCATTAATGGAGATAGATATACAGCAAATATAACTGGAACAGATCCTTTCAGTGATTTAGCAGTTATAAAGATAAATGAAAATATAACTGAGGACTTTCCTAAGCCCTTAGTAATTGGAAATTCATCCAAACTAAAGATTGGTGATCCGGTAGTAGCTATAGGTCACCCATTTGGATTAGAAAGTTCAATGACAACTGGAATTGTTAGTCAGATAGGTAGACTCTTATCTATAAACGAAAAAGGATTTTCAATACCAAATGCGATTCAAACCGATGCATTAATCAATCCTGGAAATTCTGGAGGTCCACTATTAAATATGAAAGGAGAAGTCATAGGAGTCAATACTGCAGGTATCTTTCCAGGCAATATCGGATTAGCAGTTCCTTCTGATACAGTATTACGAATAATTCCAGTATTGATAGAAGGGAAAAATTATACTCATCCATGGCTAGGTGTGACTGGAACTACCCTAACAGCAGACCTTGCTAAGAGAGAAAAAGTAGATAGAAGCCAAAAAGGTGTCCTTATAGATAATATAGTCAAAGACAGTCCTGCAGATTTAGCAGGCTTGAATGGTTCCACTGTCAATCAATATGGCCAAAAGAGAGGAGGGGATCTCATTACAGCAGTAGATGGCCAACAAATAACCAAGATGGAAGATTTGATATCATATTTAGAATTGAACAAATCGGTAAATGAGAATGCAACATTATCGATATATAGAGATGGAGAGACTCTAGATAAACAGATTACTTTAAAGAGCAGACCTACAGCTCCTATAACAAATCAAACACAGAATTAATTTTTTAAAAATTTTTTTTCATTATATCAAATCTAAAGCATTAGTATCTTCTTTATTCTGCTTTCTTAAAAGTTAGTATAGGCTAACATTTATTTAGTAATATAACTATATTTACATTATGAAAAAAATTCAATGCTGATTATAATAGTGACAATAATAACTTTTCTTGGATTAACCTTTATTACGAAAAAACTAAGAAATCAAAAAAGGAAAAACAGTCATTAGAACAAGAAAAACATCATTCTTCAAATCAATTTCAACTTCACTCTCTTCAACTTCTATGGGCTCTCAATTAGAGATCATAAAACCATTAACACTATCAATGATGGTTGCAATAGGAATTGGATTACGCAACTTTGGAGAAGGACTAGCAATTGGATCTACAATTTTAATTGGGGAAATAGCAAAGCACTTTTTTAATTATAGGATTTACAATTCATAATACTACTGAAGGTTTAGCTATCATTTCTCCATTAGCTAAAAGTCAAAAGAAGATAAATATTGGAAGACTAATCATTCGAGGTTTAATTGCAGGAGCTCCCACTATTTTAGGAACATGGATAGGGGGTTTTCTGTATTATCCTATTGCGACAGCTATCTTTATAGCCATAGGTGCAGGAGCTATATTTCAAGTGGTCTATCAAATATATTCTTGGTTTTCTTCTTTCTCTTCCTCATATTCGGCAGAAGGGAAAAAAGTATATGATGATGGGTATATTATAAGTGGTTTTCTGGTAGGTATGATAATGATGTATTTAACAGGATTGCTTATATAAAAATATGAGGAGAGAGGATTACTATTTGATTTTAACTAATTTGGCAGATCAAGCAACAAACAAAGACAAGAAAAAAAACAATAGATTAGACTCTATTCGTAACGCAAATTTTTCTAATAAAGAAAAAGAGAGAACTCCTAGAATGGAAGATTATCTTGAGGTGATTTATGAATTAGTACAAAGCAAAGGATATGCCACAACGGTAGATATTTCTCAGTATCTTAATGTAAGTTCTCCTAGTGTTACTAAGATGGTACAAAGACTTGACGATGGAGAGATGCTTATTTACGAAAAATATAGAGGAATTAAATTAACTGATAAAGGAATTTCAATAGCGATTGGAATAAGAAATCGTCATGGACTTTTAGCTGAATTCTTTAAATTAATTGGAGTTAATGAAGAAACTGCTAACAAAGATGCAGAAGGTTTAGAACATCATTTGCATCCAGAAAGCATTAAGAAAATAGAGAAATTGGTAAAGATTATGAAAAATAACCCAAGACTATTAGTAGATGTTTAATGGTAAAGGAAAATATAATTGATATATATATAATTTATTGTTTCAATATTATTGATTATATTTGTGATTATAATTATTGATCATTTTCTTAAAATTATTATATACCAACTTACACAATATGAGAAGATTTATAATTTGCTTTTTTTGTTTAGGTATAATATTATTTTTGTCCAATTTTAAATTAATTATTTCTTTTGAGTAAACTCTTATCCATTCTTCGATCATAGATTCATTTACCTCAATATGAAATTGGATTCCTATTGCAGTGTTTATACGAAAAGCTTGGATATATGTATCGGATTTAGCTAAAATTATTGCAGAATCAGGGAGCTGAAAAGTATCTCCATGCCACTGAAAAACTTTATTTTTTAAAGTTGTAATCCCATTGAATATATCTCTAGTTCCACTCTTAGTAATTTCAATATCATACCAGCCTATTTCTTTTAGGTTTCCTGGATAAACCTTTCCACCCATAGCTTCGGCAATCAATTGAGAACCAAGACATATTCCCAATGTAGGTATCTTCATATCTACTGCTTTTTTGATTAATTTTTGTTGATCTTTCAAATAATCATAATTATCATAAACTGACATAGGGCCTCCCAAAATAACAATGCCAGAATAAAAGGTAAGATCTGTGGGAATAAAATCCTTCTGAGAGTTTAATAATGATACATTATAGCCATCAGACTCAAATAGTCTAGAAAGATTACCTAAATGTTCACAACCTATATTCTGAATAACCAAAATATTTTGAGACAAGATGGAAATATAATTTTCGCCAATTCAATATAAAGCTAATATTCAGATATAACCATTGAATTATTTCATATTATTGTGATTAAATACATAGATATATCATAACATTTGAATTAGATCATTTCTATTACTTTTTGTTTGACTAAATTTATAAATAAATTTATAGTAAATGAAGATATTGAAAAAGTTTGGCAATTTTATACAGATATTAAACATTTAGAAATTATTTCGCCAAAAAAATTGAATTTGAAAATAATAACTACTACAAATCAAAAAATTATTCTTGGCCAAGAAGTCACTATTTCAGCTAAGATAGTTATCCAAAGAATATGGCATTCAAAAATAATATTTTTTCAGCAATATGAATACATAGATGTAATGTTGGAAGGTCCTTTCAATAAATGGAAACACATTCACAAATTTAAAAAAATCAATAAGAATAAAACAGAAGTAATCGACGAAGTAGAATTTGATTTACCATATGGAATATTTGGAAAGATTATTTCAATTTATGTTAGTAAAAAATTAAAAAAAATGTTTGAACATAGAAAAGAGGAAACAATTAGGTATTTAAGCAAATAGAAAATTTTAAATTAAGTTTTTTATACCAATATAATAATAATTTATGATCATTAATATTTTTA
>DATFBJ010000202.1:0-2335 GCA_035253885.1 Nitrososphaeraceae archaeon | reverse complement strand
TATTATTATTATTATTATTATTAGTGTTGATTGTATTCAGACTTGCTTGATAAAGTTCTTGGCTTTTAGAATAGACTTGAGAATCAGGTTTAAATAAACTGATTTCAGTAGGATTGCCTAAAATATCTCCTTCATTACAATCAAATTTTGGTATAATAGTAGTAGTTTGTTTTGATACATCATCTCCTCCTACTTGATATGCACATACAAAAAATTCATCTGGAGTACTTCCTTCAACTATCTCATTTTCTTTATTTACTTTTAATTCGACATTTAGATTATTTTTATTCTTATTCTTATCTATAGAAGAGATTGGAATATCTTTCTTACTCTCTTCACCATTTATAAAACCAATAACTCGTATAAATTTTGTATTTTCAATATCATATTTTCTAAATGGATATGTGCTTTAACTATTAATTTATTGTCATCTTTGTCATCTTTATTATTATTCTGTGCAAAAGAAGATTCAATAAAGATATACAAAAAATAATACTTGAAAAAAATATAATGATAAAAAAGTAAAGAAATATAGTGTAACCTCGATCTGTCATCGTTACAAATAAGATTATTTTGTCTATTCATGGGTTTCTAAGTAAAATTTCTATATAAGAATTACAGAAAAGATTATCTTTTATTTTTAATGATCGATTATTAAATTTTTTATAATTTTAAAATGTAATATTAATGTTAAATTGTATAGATATTCAAATTTATTTTTAGTTATTGTCTTTCTTATTTTTATGATTATCTTTCCTTTGGTTATAATTATTTTCACTTTAATCCATATCATCAAGTTTGCTATGTTTAGATAATAGCCAATTTTTCCTCCAAAATAAAAACAAAGTAATTCCTATCATGATAACCATAATTACTACAAGTATACTAAAATGTCGTGGAATTATAGTAAGATTATTCAAGTCAAATTCATCCATACTAAAAATAGCTATCAAAAGTGAAATTGGTAATACAGTTGTTGAAATTATTGTTAAAATCCTCATTGTCTCATCTAATTGCAAAGAAATACTTGAAGAAAATATTTCTCTAGTAGAGTTTATTGTATCTCTATAAGATTCAACCATTTCAATTAGTTGATTTATGTCATCATACACTACTCTCAGGTATTTTATATCTTCTTTATCTTCCTCAATATTTTTTAAATAACTAATTATATTTCTAGCATGCCAGAAATGTCTTCTTATCATTATGGATTGTTTTGATAATAGATCTAAGTTTTTAAGAGTAGTTTTGGATGGTCTGTATTGTGCATCTCGTTCAAAATCTAACAATTTAAGTTCTATTGCAGTTACAAGATATTCATAAGTTTCTATTATACTACTGATAAGGCTATAATATAATGCATCAATAGAATATTGCAAAATTTTATTATTTTTCAAGAATGTATTATATGCTTTTGATAAAATGTCTATATTTTCAGAATGAATTGTTATTAGCCATTTTTTTCCAACAAAGAAATAAATTGGATTCGTCTCCAAATTTTCAATATTCTTATATTTCAATTGGACTAGAATAGTAAATTTTTGATTATCTAATGTCATGAGCTGAGGTCTCTTAGAATTACCTTTGACTTTTTCTATTGAATCTTTATCTAAGTTAAACACTTGTTGTAGATTAGTAAGATCTGCAGAATTATAATTAGTTATATCTATCCAAATATTATTTTTGTTATTGATAATATCTTTTGAGATTGTTATATCATTTTCTTTTACTTCATGGTCATTATAACTTAGAATATACTTTTGCAATGTTTTATTCTATTATAATATGAAGTAGGATATAAAATTGATTGGATAAAAATTAAATCATGTATTTTTAGAATAATAAAACAAATATTATATTATTATAATTTCAAATATATATAAAAAGTTTTAGTAGATCTCTTTGAGGGGAGCTATTTTTAAAAAATTAAAAAGAAGTAGAAATTATACACAAATATATGAGATGTAATTACAGTAAAATTTACACTAATGACCAACAATCTCTTTTAGCAACATTTTCAAATTGTAATATATAGATTACTTATTAGACCAAATATACAATATGAATAATACTTAAGTATTAAATCAAATCCTTATAGTAAATCATAAAATGCTGTATAAATACTGGTATATATTAGAATTTATTTCTGGTCTAGTATGAGACTTGTTTAATAACAGCCATTCGAAATTCCTGTTAATTTCGAAATTATATTAATTTTTAATTCAAACAATTTTTTATGGTCTGTATATAAAAAATTTTTTTGAATTGTTAAATATAATGATTAATAAGGAAATAAGATGGTGATTAAATTTATCTGATAAAGTAGAACAAACAG
>DATFBJ010000201.1:0-2401 GCA_035253885.1 Nitrososphaeraceae archaeon | reverse complement strand
AAACGACAAATCCCTTTTCTGATTGGTGGCACTATTACTGGAACAATTATGGCATATTATTATGGTTTTTTATTTACTATTATAGTAAATAGTATAATGTGGTATGTGATTTCCTATTTAGTTAGCAAATATTATTATAAATCCAAAGGAATTAATGACCAAAAATATCTCATTCAATATGGTCTATCTAAGATACAATCCAGAAATAAAAGAGTAAAGACCTCTTAGATAATTCATTATTTTTATGCGACTTAATTTTTATAGCTATAGCATTCATAACAATTTTTACGATAAACAATTAACTGGTTCTTCTTAAACTATATTATCTATAATTTATTAGATATGGAATCATTCCATCGAGAAAAAGATGATAATAATTCTATGGTCCAAGAGAAGAATAAAAATGACAATAAGAAAAAGAGTCTTGAAGTAACTCCTATTATAATTTCACCAAAAAAATCAAAAGAGTCAATAATGACAATCAGAGCCCATAAAGTTCATCAAGAAGGAGATTCAATTACTTCCAAGATAGGGCATTTATTTGGATCATTCAAAGAAAAGACAACAGATTATGCACAAAAGGTACAGACAAAACGCCAGGATATTAACTCCTTTGCAACAACTAAAGTACAGGCAGGAAGTAATATAGAACAAGAAGGAGGAATAGGACAACAACAATTTGTTATTCCTATAATCGAAGAAAGATGCAATCTATCTAAAAAGACTTTGATTGAAGATGTTAAAATAGAAAAAAGATGGATAATACATGATGAAAAAATACATGTACCAATAGCATATGAAAAAATATTTGTAGATGATAAAGAGCTTGATTCATATTCAAAAGAAGATATTTTGACTCAGATTAAGGATAAAATTATAAATTTTCAATATATTGGGGAAAGTGATGAAGATGAAAATAAGATTGAGAAAGAAAAAAAAGATGATATAAAAAGACAACAAAAGGAAGAAGAGAGACAACAGGTTAGAGTAAAAGAGGATGAGATTCCTTTATTTGATGAAGAAAAAACGGATTCTACTAGTCCTCCAAGTCACAATGAAGTACCAAATGATAAGACACAAAAAGTTATCCCACTTTATGCTGAACAACTTGTAATTACAAAAAAAAAGGTAAAAATAGGAGAAATCGTAATTAGAAAAAATAAGGTAATAGAAGATAAAAAAGTTCATGTAGATATAGAAAAAGAAAGAGTGACAATAGAATATCCTAATGGCAAAAAAGAAAGATTAACAGAAAAATAGTATAATATTACATTTCAAATTTTATTATAGAATTTTTTATTCAATTAGAAATGTGTTTAGCCATTTGTTATGATGATGTATTATTTTCCAATCCTTTATCTATTTTTGCAGTTGTAATTAAAGGTTAATCATCAATTCTGAGGTTTCATTTTTTTAAGCAAAAGCAATTCCTGCTGATTTTATAGAGAGTAACCTTGTTGTTACAATTACAATAATGTTATAATAAAAAGATTTGTTTCATTAATTATTTATAATAAATTTTCTTAAATATTGTCTTTAAAAATGTAAAATTAGGGAATCTAAAAAGAGCTAGATTCTAGTTTTTGCTTTACTGTTTGTGCTGCTTGTTGAATACCTTGTTTTATTTTATCTTCTGCATGACTTCCAGTTAAGAAGTTACCAATCTTTCCTGTAGTTGGTAATTCATAATCAATAGTGTGAATAACACGAGTATAATTATTTTCCCCATTATGAAATTCTTGAACACTCTCCCAACGCTTAAATGGACCTTTTGTTTGTCTTGTAACTAACTTTCTGTTCTCTTCCTTTTCTACAACTTCTAAAAGCATGTCATCTTTTTTTCCCATATATTCCCCAGTTACTTTCATCTCTGAACCTTCTTCACTTTTTTGACCTGATACATTTTCTGATTCTTTAACAATTTCACGAGGCCAAGACTCCTTGATATTATCTGGATTAGTATAATATTCAAAAACGCTTGCTATAGGTGCATTTATTTCAATTTCATTTTTAATTTTTGTCATAGTCATGATTGTGTTACATACTATATAACGAATAGACCTAATTGTCTCTAATATAGATATATAAATTATATATTTACATCTGAAAAGTATAATGAAAATATTTTCAATATTATATACAATATGATCCAAAAACCATTTTCATATATTAGTATCATTAAATATTATTCCCATATGCTATGACATTATACATGTTAGTATAACTGTCGCAAGGAATCAATAATAATACCTAAAAATAATTTTGCTTGTTATTGTTGTAATTATAAATATATTACCTCAAATTAAACAAATAAATCAATAGGTTATAGATAAATAAATATGACTACACATAAGTCATTAATACATAAGGTTATATACCTAGTAATGTATATATGTACATG
>DATFBJ010000200.1:0-2141 GCA_035253885.1 Nitrososphaeraceae archaeon | reverse complement strand
TGTTTATAAGGTAAATTTAAATTAAACAGAACAAAGTAGTAATATCGAATTGTTACCAGCAGCAGCAGGTTATGATAGAGCTATAACAGTATTTTCTCCTGATGGAAGATTATATCAGGTAGAGTATGCAATTGAGACAGTAAGAAGAGGAACTCTAGCTTTGGGTATTAGATTTAAAGATGGAGTACTATTGGCAGTAGAGGAAAAGACAAGGAAATTACAAATTTCTGATGTAACTCAAAAAATCTTTCAGATTGATGATCATATTGGTGTAGCTGCAGCAGGTTATATTCCTGATGCAAGGGCTCAGGTTGATCATGCTAGATTTTTTGCTCAAAGTAATAAGTTGATTTATGACGAACCTGTAGACGTTGAAATAGTAGCAAAAAATATCGCTGACATGTCTCAACAATTAACACAATATGCAGGTGTTAGACCATTTGGTGTCGCATTAATTATAGCAGGAGTAGATAAAACAGGTGGCGAGTTATTCTTAACTGATCCTAGTGGAACTTTTATAGGTTATGATGCAATTGCTATTGGCCAAGGAAGTGATCAAGTAAATGAATTTTTAGAAAAATATTATGGAAACGATCTTTCATTTGAAAAAGCAGGAAAATTAGCTTTAGAATCAATTTATTTGGTGAGCGAAGAAAAGACTGGAATATCTCATATAAAGATGTCTTTCATTGAGAATCAAAATAAAATTATGAGAAAAGTAACCGAAGAAGAGATCAATAGATTTGAAAAAATTGCAAAAGAAAACCCTACAACTTCAAAAGAATAATCATTATATTTAGCTTATTATAATCTTTTTACATAATTGATTTAAATTGACAGTCCAAGTGGGAACTAAGGCTCCGAATCTACATGTTGCAGAGTGGGTTCAGGGTTTACCAACTAATATTGATAAAAGTATGGGAAAGGTAATTCTCGTTGAAGTATTCCAAGTAAATTGTCCTGGATGCTTTATGTATGGAATTCCTAAGGCAATAGAAATTTATAAAAATTACAGTAGAGATGATGTTGTTGTTTTAGGATTGGCTACTGCTTTTGAAGATTATGATAAAAATACAACAGATAATTTAAGATTATTGTTGTCTTCTGGACAAGTAATTGGAGAAACACTAAATGCACTTCGCCAATATGGACAATTACACGAAGGGAATAAACTTAGTTATAAGATTCCTTTCCCTGTTGCTATGGACATACTGCGTAAAAATACCTCAAAATTTTCTGATACCAATATTCTTGATTTTATTGAAACAAATATTCCAAACTATAATTCCTATAGTGAATCTGATAAGAAAATTTTATTTGAGAGAGTAAAAGATTATCTTAAAAACAAAAAATATTCTGCTATGACTTTTGATGAATATAAACTACAGGGTACTCCCTCTGCAATACTAATTGATAGAAAAGGCATTTTAAGAAATGTTTTTTTCGGGGCTACTAATTTTCTCGATGGTTTTATAAATCAATTAGTAAATGAATGAATAGAGAAATTAAAATTTTTGTAGCTATACCGGATTCTTCATTATCTGATGAGAAGAATTTAAGAGAAAAAACTATAAAAATTGGTAGGTTTGCTCGGGCATTTTCTATTTTCGGTGTTAAAAAAATCATCATATATAAAGATCCAACTACTAAAAACATGACTTCAGATAAACTACTGATGAAACTCATTCTTGACTTTCTAAATACCCCACAATATCTAAGAAAGTTAATTTTTCCATTAAATCCTGAATTATCATATATTGGTCTTCTTCCACCTATAAAAGCACCACAACATAAAAAAAAAGTTAAACTTAATGAGTTAAAGGTCGGTGAATTAAGAATAGGGCTTGTTTATCATAGAAATTCACTTCTTACAAAAGAATTTAGCACTAAAGTCACTAACAATAAAAAATTTATCATAGATTTAAGTAAGAAAAAATATAAATATTATATAGATGTAGGTCTTGATTTTCCTATTCCATTTTTAGGAGAAGGAGTTAATAATGGTCAAAAGATAATTGTTAAATTTATTGATTCCTATCCTAATCTAAAAGCTATAAAAGCGACTGAAATGGATGTCGACAACGAATATTTTGGTTATGAGATATTAAGTATTAATTCAATTGATGACTTTTTAAGAAAGC
>DATFBJ010000199.1:0-3187 GCA_035253885.1 Nitrososphaeraceae archaeon | reverse complement strand
TATGATCTTTCTATTCTTCTTGCATAATTAAAGTTATTTTGTACAACGTCATTATAATATCTTTGTGTGAGTTCTACTAATCTATTAAAATTCTCAATACCACCAACAGTGATTTCATTTATGAAGTTTGTGGCATTGACTGTACCATCTCGTATGTTTTTACTTATTGTATCATATGTTTCAGAATATCTCTGTGGAATATTGAAATTTTCCCATGATTTATTGATGTTATCAAAGAATTGAGTATATGATGATTGATATGTATTAAAGACGTTTTTTTGTAATTCTACAATATTATTTGATGTTTCTTGTATGGTTTTGTTAATTTGCTCTTGAGATTTTCTGAAAGTATCTGCATTATTTTCCAAGATTCTTCTATTATCTTCTTGAAATTTATTTACGTTTTCATTAATCTTTTCTGTAGTGTTGGATATATTAGAGGCAGTATCCTTATATTGTTCTCTCTGTTGTTCTAGATATCTGTCTGTAGTTTCTTTAAATTGATTGGAACTCTCTTTTATATTATCTTTTTTAGTTGAAGACATTTGTACTAAATTTATCGTTAAATATTATTAAGATTAATACTATGAACTATATACTTTTTATTTTATTATATAGAAAATTGCTTTTGTCTATAGAAGTATATATCTGTAAGTAAAATTAACTTCATGCTTTAGATATCGGGAATATGGACTCGAACCCCTATCCATCAAATGCCACTACAATAATATCAATTAAAAAAGAACTTAATAAATGGTATGGTGTTTCAATTAATTACCATTTGTTACCTGCTATTACCTACTATTTATGTCTAATTCAGATATTTTTAAAATATCCTCTTCTCTATCATTAAGGTTTATTTAATATTTATATTTGAAAAATGACTTTTCAATTTCTCTATTATAAAATGTGATTTTCTAGAAGTAAACTTAATATAATAAAGAACTAAAATATTTAAATAAATCATTATTGATTTAATAGTTAAAATTGAACTACTTAATAAATGTAGTAGGAATAGCTATACTTTCACTTTTCTTAGCAAATCCTTTCTTTTTACAAATACAAAATGAATACGAAAAAGATGCTTATGGACAAGGATATGATGTTGTAGAGATAGTAGATTCAGATGAAGCTACAGAACAGGAGGAAGAGGCAATGGAAGAGGCAGAAGAGGAGGAAGAGGATTAACTGCTGTTGCTCCTATTAACTAACTAATTTTTTAAATTTAAACATTATTTTATTGTTAATAAAAATGAAATAAAATAATGGCAATATATTTAGATTATTTGTCAAATTTTGAGGGGCCGAAAAATATTTAGTGTAAACTATTAAATAATATGATTTACTTTCAAAATAAGATGAAATCAAAAATACATATTTTAGGAACATTATTTTTCACAGCTCTACTAACAGGATTAACTATATCTTCTACATCTAATATGTCAATCTCAGCCTTTGCTGAACCCAAAATGTTTGCTATTCAAAAAACTGATAAATCTATACAAGACCCGCTTCCAGGACATGAAGCACATCAAATAGTTATAGCTTTACCTCCAAGAGATGATGGTAAAATGTATAGTGGACAAGTGACTTATTCTGCAAGTAAAGCAGTAGAAGTAGTTGTACTTAATCCATTTAATGCAACTGCAACAGATGAACAACATGGACAACCTCTAAATGCTCCTTTTGGAAATGGTTCTGTAGCAATCTCAGTTATGAATCAATTTAATGGAGAATTTAATGCAGGTTCTACTACATTTACAGGTGCAGCATTAGCATTACACAATATTAATGGAGAACCATTTAGTGTAACATATGCAACTGCTGGAAAACTACTAAATCAAACAGGATTGCCACCATAATTTTTTTTATCATATTACTCAATTATCATTTATATTATAAATAGAATAACTAAAATGTTTAAAAATAAAATAATTTTCTAATAATAAAAGCTAATACAATTTAATGGTTTCTCTATAATAGACTCTTATTTTTTGCACCGTTATCGGTATTACTTCCTTATCTGAATATATCTAGTTACGTATTTATCTGGATATCTTAAATATTCTAAAACAAGTTATTATAATAAAATCTAAATAATATGTTGCAGAACATTACATGCTGAACTCGACAGAAAATTAATTAAATTGAGCATTTCAAATTATATCTGAATTTGTTATTTTTTTCTATGCAAAATTAATAATATTTTAGCATTCAGAATCATAACCCAAGTCTCCACAAACGTAATTACCAGAATCTGAAGGACAACTATGCCATCTGTGGCAACCATCTCTATGACCAAAACCTTCTATAGGAAATAGTGTTATAAATATCAAAACCAAGATAATTAATGCGAATAAAATATATTCTTTTATATTTTATAAATTAGACTTAAAGATTAAATAATTTACTAAACTAATTTTAAATCTTTTTAATAAAATTACTATGAAAGAATAATTTTTTACTACTACCAAATATCATATATATCTTTGAATATAACAGAAGAATATGACAGAATCAATAGTCTGTCGAACCGAGCGTGCGAATCACGAGTTGGGACTCGAACCCTTATCCATTGAATATGGGTTCTACATTCAGTATTAAAAAATTCGGTTAACTAAAAGATTATAATTTAAGGTATACCTAATGGTGCTTTAGTATTATTCCTAATTATTGTAATCCTTATATCTCCATAATTTTTTATTTTCTCATAGTCTTTATCGGAAAGAGGTATACATTTATTTTTGCCAATGTCCTTTGTATTCATGAAAATATGTGTTATATTCTCGTCTTCAGTCATTTGAAATAATCCTAAAAAAACAAGTTATTATTATTTACTAATGTTTATTATTTTATTGGTAAAAGAAGCCATAGCCTATGAGTACAACTGATAGTAGAAGAGGCTATGACTTGCAGAGGCACTCTACGGATTTGTTGATGCAGTCAATGCAGTATAGTTGAAAAAAAGTTATATTATTGTAAGTAGATGTCAAGATAATAACGATTTACTCGATTATTTGACATCTATATATGCAGTGTTTGAGATTTTTACATCTTCCTTCTGCAATAATATTTGTTAAATAAAGTATAAAATAATTAAAGAAATTTCTTGGCAAAAAAGAAGAAAGCCATAGCCCTCTATTATTTATTAGGAGCAAACGGAATAATAATAAGGCTATGACCGGTT
>DATFBJ010000198.1:0-2170 GCA_035253885.1 Nitrososphaeraceae archaeon | reverse complement strand
TATATGTCCATAGAATATGTAACACCAATTATAGAAAATGCATTCAATATAGATTTCAAAACACTGTTTGCAGTTGTTTTTAGAACAGCAATAGTTACTCTTCTAATTGTATTTGTAATAAAATGGCTTGGAAATAAAGGATTAGGTCAACTAAGTACTATTGAACTTATAATAATACTAGGATTAGGAAATGCTGTTAGTGAGCCAATGTTAAATCCAACTGAAGTCTCAATACCTCAAGGATATACAGTTATCATTATAGCAATAGCAATATTCAAAATGTATGATTATCTAACTACAAAATATAGAAGATTTAGTAAAGCTATAGTTTCAAAACCAATTTTGCTGGTAAAAGATGGTAAAATCTTAAATGAACAGTTAATGAAGGCAAGAATTTCAAGAGAAGAATTTGAATCTTATCTAAGACTAAGTGGAACAGATGATATTTCAGACATTAAATCATCATATTTAGAAATTAATGGTCAAGTGAGTTTTATTAAATAATGAGAATGTAAAGAATAAAAACTGTTGCTAACAATAAAAGCTAAATACAAGTTAGGTGAACCCTACTACATGGAAGATTCCACTCCCTTAGATAATGGCATTTAACATTGTTCAATGATTTTTAAATATTTTACAATGAAATGAATATTGATGAATTCTAATGATATAGACTGGAATGATGTTATCAAAAAAGAAACAAGAGGTATTAATAATGAGGACTTGTGAAGTTTAAGATGTTCAAGGTAACTATGTAATTATTCAAAGAAGGATTATCGATAAAGGAAAGTATTACATTGCAAAAGAGCAAGCAGAAAGTTATGATGGTAACATTTTAAATTTTAGAATTTCTGAACATGATTTAAAAACAAAGTATAAAGATGAACCATTTATGTCTAATGCTGAAAGTGATACCCTTGAAAATGAAATGAATGTATGAAGAAACATTAGATTCACAAGAAAAAGAAAGGTAACATATTGAGGCGCTTATTTTTCATATTTAGTTAGACAAGTATATGATATTTTTATATAAAATTAAATATTATAATCTATTGTTTTTGAAAACAACTAGTTCTTTTTGACTATTAAATAATAATAAATTTACTCATCATTGTTCGTTCAAATAACTTTTATATCGTTTTTTATAATAATAACTTACAAGAAGTAAACAATAATGATGTATCTCATAATTGTTTAGTCATTAGCCATACCTTATTTTTCTTCTTCTCCTTCCTCCTCCTCTTTATCTTTTTCGACTTCAATTTCTACCTCTTTTACATTGAAGCCTTGACTTTCAGCATTCCTCAATAATTCACTCAACTTTTGGAATACTTCTGTAACCTTGCTTTCGTTGGATGTTAATTCTAATTCTATTTCTATCATATGAGGTATTTTACTTTATAATTTATTAATATTATATATGTGGAAATATAGATGTATTTGACTCAAATTAGTAATCTAATAGCCATAATTGTAATTTTTTTATCTGGCTCTACAAATGAATGACTTTCTGAATTTTCATTTTTAGTAAATACATTTTAAAAATTACTATTTGTATTTATAATCACTGGGGTTAGAAGAGCAATTATTGTTATAGTTAATAATAATATTGAATGTATAATTAATAAAAAAATTTAGATGTCGAATTTTTATATTATGTAAATGTATTGTTGTTGATTGAATTAATGTCTAATACTACTAATGCTTCTAATAATACTAAGGAAAATTCAAGAAATACTCCAGAACCATTTAGTTTCAAATATTTAGAATCGGGAGGATTAGCAAATAATTATCTAGTTATTTCTTTTGATTCAGAATCCAATAATCTTAAAGTATCAACAGATATTAGCGGTACAAATTTAACTCAAAAACCTATAGAAGATACAGAAAAAATTAATTTAATAGATACAATTAGTAAAAATAATTTTTTTAATAGAGAATCTACATATGTTACAGAAAAGGAAGATGAAGATAATACTGCAATTTCTTCTTCTCTTACAGTTACCCTGGGCAATGACATACATACAACTTTTTGGACTAATAAATCTAGAGATTTTCCTCAGGGATTGAATGAAATTACAAATGAAATAAAAAATATTACACATGGAAAAAAGGTGATTTAAGTCTTTTCCTATTCATGCATAGGAAGACTATGGCTTTCTTCTTCTTT
>DATFBJ010000197.1:0-3936 GCA_035253885.1 Nitrososphaeraceae archaeon | reverse complement strand
TATTATTGAAGAATCTCTCTATTTGTCTCTGATGTTATTTTGAATTTTTAATTGCTTTATCTAGCTTTATTACCTGAGTAGGTTAAACACTATCATAGTCTTATTATTCTTGAATCTAAACAAAGTAAAATTAATCTCTTCATATTTTTTCCTATAACTTATAATTTTTTTTAATAGTCTATTACCATAGTTATAGTCTTTATTTATTTAAGTGTATGTAATATTATATAATACTATTAAGCTAAAATTATGTGTATAAGATAAAATAATATATTAGTAGTATAAGATCTAATAATAACTATGAAATGTATAATACTAGAAATAATAAGAATTTTGTAAAACTTTTCGATGGTAAAACTTATGATGGATGGAAAATGGCTGGCAAGGGTAATTTTCTTATCATTGAAAGTGAAAAGTCATTACTAACACAAGGTGGAATGGGATTATTGTGGTATTACAAAAAGAAATTTAAAGATTTCCTATTAACTCTTGAATGGAAAGTGACAAACAGAAGTGACAATTCTGGAGTATTTGTAAGATTTCCTAATCCTTCCAATGATCCAAATGTGGCAATTGATTATGGATATGAGATTCAAATTGATGATATTGGTTCACCTGATGGTAAACCTATACATAGAACTGGAGCAATCTACAATTATAAAGGGCCATCACCAAAAACAAAATCCACATCTAAGCCATTAGTTGTAGGAAGATGGAACATTTTTGAAATCTATGTAATACAACAATATTATTCAGTAACATTGAATAAAGAAAAAGTAGTAACAAATTTTGTTGGAGATAAGTCTTTAGAAGGTTTTATAGGATTACAAAATCATGATGATAGGTCTAAAGTATACTTTAGAAATATTATGATTAAGGAATTAAAAACTAAAGATTCTTTATATTCTATTGGTATGTATAGTAATATTTTATAATATTGATGCAATATTACATTTTTAAGCATCTAAATTTAAATCATTCATTTGTTTTAAAAAATATAGATAATGTAATAGATCTAATCTGAATTATTGCTATTGTTTATAAAATTAAACTTAAATTGTTAATAGATAAGAGTATTATAGTAACAAATAAAATTCTATTTATTTAAATGAATTATATTAATTTGTCTTAATTTTTTTTTCATCGCTTTGCTTTGTTTTTAAGTATGACTTTAAACTATAATATCTTTCAGGAATATGATCCATAGATAAAGTCTTTTCTATTTCATTTATGTATGGCTGTCCTCGTTCAAAGGATTCTGCAATTTTACGTGGAAATTCCATATTTACTTTTGGTGGTAATGGGAGTTCATAAGGATCTACATATGCTTCTACAATAGTAGGTACTTCATTTTCTTCTCTCATTGCTACCTTAATTATAGGTTTTACTTCCTCTATCTTTTTTATTGTATATCCTTTGCCACCACATGCTTCAGCAAATTTTGCATAATCTATAGGCGTAAATTCTACTGCATATTCTGGATTTCCTAGAAATGCTATTTGTTCCCATCTAATCATGCCTAATAGGTTGTTCTTTAAAATTATAATTTTGATTGGTAGCTTGTATTGAACTGCAGTAGCAAATTCACCCATTAACATTGTAAATCCACCGTCTCCAACAAACGCTATTGACTGTCTATCGGGAAAAGCGATCTTTGCAGCTATTGCATATGATAATCCACATGCCATTGTTGCTAAGGTGCCAGATACTGAAAATTTCATTCCATCTCTCATTTTCAAAAAACGTGCAGCCCAAACAGTATTATTTCCGCTATCTGTAGATACAATTGCATTATCTTTTAATTCTTCTGAAACTGCATTCGCAATAACCTGCGGTTTAATTGGATTCTCATATCGATTGCTTTGTTCTTTCATTATTTTTTTCCATTTTTCCATAGATTTTTGCATTGATTGTAAAAATTGTAATCTTATATTAGAGATATCATTTTTATTATTTTTATAATTATTTTTAATAATATTATTATTTGTACCTATTTTATTATTCAATAATGGAAGTAGTTCTGATAAAACTGTTTTTGAATCTCCAACTAGACCTATTTCAACAGGATATCTTAATCCTATTTTCTCTGATTTAATATCAATTTGAATTCCTGTTGCTTGTCCTGGTTTTGGAAGATATTCCATATATGGAAATGATGTTCCGACCATTAGTAAAGTATCAGTTTCCTTCATTGCATCACTTGATGGGTCTGTGCCAAGCATACCTATTCCACCTAAGCTTAACGGATGATCATCAGGGACAACTGTTTTTCCAAGTAATGCTTTGATTATTGGTGCATTTAGTTTTTCTGCTACTGCTATAACTTCTTTTGAAGCATTCAAGGCTCCTTGTCCAACCAAAATTACAATTTTATTTCCTCTATTGAGTATTTGTGCTGCTTTTTCTATTAATCGTTTATTTGGTAATGCAAAAGATTCAAAAATATCTGATGTATGTCCAGGAACCTTATGCCTTGAATAATTCCCCTTTAATTTTTTTTCCTGTACATCAACAGGTATGTTAATATGACTAACTCCTTTCCGAGAAAGAGCAGTTCTGCATGCGAGATCTACTGCCATCTCTGTTTGCTCTGGCACATTTATCATTGTATTATAAGAGGCAACATCAGAGAAAAGTTGCAAAAGGTTAACATCTTGTAAAAAACCTGAATTCATTATATCTGAAAAAGTGCTTCCTGTGATAGCGACAACTGGTATATTGTCTGCCTTTGCATCATATAATCCATTTAAGAGATGAATTGCTCCAGGTCCTGATGTTGCAACACATACTCCTATCTTGCCTGTATATTTTGCGTATGCACAAGACATAAGAGCAGCAGATTCTTCATGTCTAACAAGAACAAATTTTATTTTATCTTGTCTTACTCTTAAGGCTTCAATAAATCCATTAATTCCATCTCCTGGAATGCCAAAAACTACATCTACATTCCAATCAATTAATGCCTCAGCTAAAATATCAGATGTTTTAAGGTTTTGATACTCCTCACCCATAACTAATAATAAGTATTAAACCTTAAATATTCAATTTAAAAATATAATTAAAAATATTTTATTATTGGAGAAGAATACCATAGCCCTCAAGTAACAGAGGAGCAATTAGAAAGAAGAGGACTATGGAATGCGTTACATTTTTTTTACTTTTTTGGCATAATTATATTATCATCGAAATATATAAAAATCTAAAATTTAGAAAGCCATAAACTCCTAATTATTGAATTTCGCAGTTTTGTAGTGTGAATATTTTATTGTTTTTGTTTTGGGTATAGGAGGCTATGGTATATGATATCTGTGTGTGTGTGATGTTATCAGTTCTTATTTTCAATATAATCACACAATCAAAATATTAAATCTTTTTAATTTATTATATCTGCAATCCAATATCTTCTAATGCTATTTTTTTTAATTGCTCTACCAAGTATCCTGTTATCAAGTATAACTTCCTCTCTATTGTAATGAATATTGTTGTCCTTAGATGACTATGACTTGTATTGTTAAAAAAATAGAATCTATATAGAAAGAATAGATATTTATTATAAAACTTGAAATCCATTATAAATTAACATTACAATGACTATTAAATATAGTGGTAAAGGTAATAATAAACCAATAATAAATCCTTCAAAAAATACAGATCCAATTTATTATAATCTTAATCTTCACAATTATCATAATTATCATCATCACTATCTACAAAATATAGCAAAATGGAAAGATCAAAGATTAGAATTCGTAGAGATTCCAAAAGGACTGATTGAAGTTTTACAAAATGCTGGTTTTACCATTGAAAAAATACAAGATAGTTGTCCTTCAGAGATTGCAGAGAAACTAGGAATAGATTATCACATGGAGAAATAATATTTAAAGAAACAAAAAAAGCAATTAGCAAAATAAATCCTGATTTGTTATTGATTAATAA
>DATFBJ010000196.1:0-13885 GCA_035253885.1 Nitrososphaeraceae archaeon | reverse complement strand
ATCTTACGGTATGGGCTTTGAAGAAAATTCTGAAGAAGATGATCTCGTTATAGAACAAAATGGAATCAAAATTTTAGTAGATAATTATAGTCAACGATATCTAAAAGGAGCTAATATTGATTATATTGATAGTTTAATGGGTTCTGGATTCAAAATTAATAATCCAAATGTAACCAAAAGCTGCTCATGCGGTCATTCATTTTCTACTGAGTAATATTCCCATTTTTTTAAAACTATTTATAAAATTTATATTATTTTACTCAATTTTTCAATAAAATTCTAGAAAATAAAGGAAGAAATAAGAAATTTACATCATGGCCATAAACCTCTTATATTGATTGCTTCAACAACTCTGTTTATTGCAAGTAAGGTAGCAGCTTTTCGCATATCTACATTGTATTTTTTATGAGTCTCATAAACATCATGAAATGATTTTGTTATGTTTATATCTAATCTATTATTAACTTCTTCTTCCTTCCAGTATTCTCTTCTTAAATTTTGTAACCATTCAAAATAGGAAACAGTTACGCCTCCTCCATTAGCAAGTACATCTGGAATCACTAGAATGTCATTTTTGAAGAGAATTTCATCCGCTTCAGGAGTTGTAGGGCCATTAGCTGCTTCTGCTATGATCTTTGTGTTTATTTTATCTGCATTATTTTTAGTTATTTGATTTTCTAAAGCTGCTGGAATTAGAATAGTACATTCTGTTTCCAAAAGTTCTTCATTAGTAACTGATTTTGCATTTTCAAATCCTGCAATCGTTCCAGTTTCTTTTTTAAATTTCATTAATGAATCCACATTTATTCCATCTTTGTTAATTATTGCACCTTGAGAATCTGAAGCTGCTATAAGCTTGGCACCTTGTTCTTCTACTAGTTTTGAAGCAAATTGTCCTGCATTTCCAAAACCTTGAACTACAATTGTTGCTTGTTTCATATCAATATCTATTTTTTTAGCAGCTTCTCTTACAGTATATGCCAAACCTCTCCCAGTTGCTTCATTTCTCCCTAATGAGCCACCAATTGCTATTGGTTTTCCAGTTATGACCTCTGGTTGAACATGATTTCCTTTTAAGGCAGAATAAGTATCCATAATCCAAGCCATTTCTTTACCGCCAGTATATACATCTGGTGCAGGAATGTCCTTGTATGGACCGATAATGTCAGCTATAAGGTATGCAAATCTTCTTGTCATTCTCTCTAATTCATTTTCTGACATCTGTTTTGGATTACAAATTATTCCACCTTTTCCACCGCCATAGGGAATATTAGCTATTGCGCATTTCCATGTCATCCACATGGATAAAGCCTTAACCTCCTCTAATGTAACATCAGGATGATATCTTATTCCTCCTTTATACGGTCCTCTTGCATCATTATGTTGAGATCTAAATCCAGTAAATACCCTTATCGAACCATCATCCATTTTAGTTGGAATAGAAACAGTTAGAATTCTTTTGGGGTTGGATAATATCTGAAGCATTCCTTCGTCTAAGTTTAAAATTTTTGATGCTTCTTCTAGTTGTTTTAGTGCTACTTCAAATGGGTTTATCTTTTCATTCAAATTAGATGAAGACATATATATTTATTCATAATGTGTTGTTTAATATTAGATAATAAATATATCTCTAAATATTATCATTTTTCATCTTTTTCAAAATATTAGAACGAAGTTGCTCATCAGGAATGTTTAAATATTCAATGTTAAGTGACAAAGCTATTTTTTCTAATTTTTCTCTTTCTGTTGATACAGGTCCTTGTATTATCTTTCCAATATGCCAATTTTTTTCATTATCATGACCATGAAATAAATTGTTATTGATCTTGATTTGATCAACTTCTTTAAGAAGTACTTGTCTAGTATTATTATATTCTCCAATCGCTTTGCCTATATTTCTTGCCAAATCTGGTAGTTTCTTTGAACCGAAAAGTAAAAAAATACTAATTAAGCCAATTATTATCCATTCCGAGCCGCCTATTCCCATATTATATATTAGAAATTGCTTATAATTATATTAATTGTATATTTTAGTCTGTGAATAAACTAAAATTATACGTTATTATTAACTAATTAAAATTACTTTTCAAAAACTTCATAAATATGATAATTATAAAATATAGATTTAAGGATTGGTCAAAGCACTTATATTCGTGCCAAGCACCCATAATTTTACTTTACAATAAACATGAGGTTATGGAATTGCCTAGTACTGGTATAGTAAAATATCACGTAAAATTAAGCTTCGAGGTAGATGGACTCGTAGAAAAAGCTGATATAATAGGTGCTATTTTTGGACAAACTGAAGGATTGCTAGGACCTGAAATGAATTTGAATGAATTACAAAAGGTGTCTAAAGTTGGTAGAATTGAAGTGAATGTAGATACAAAGTCTAATGTAGCAAAGGGTGATGCTCTTATTCCAATGAGTACTGACATTTCAACTGCTGCTCTCATAGCTGCAGCAATAGAAAGCATAGATAAAGTGGGACCATTTCAAGCAAGGTTCATCTTGTCTGGAATTGATGATATCAGAGCAATAAAGAAAAAAGTTATAGTCGATAGAGCAAAAAAAATTGTCCAAGAATGGGCAACTAAAACTATTAGCGAAGGTGAAGAAATGCTTAAAGATGTATATGATGCAAGTAAACCTGGTAAACTTACCACATTTGGAAAAGGGCAACTCGCATGCGGAACCGGCGTCTTTAATGCTGATTGGATCATTTTAGTTGAAGGTCGAGCCGATGTTATTAATCTATTGAGAGCAGGATTTGATAATTCTATAGCTATAGAAGGTGCTAAAATTGATGAAAGTATTATCCATCTTACTGAAGGAAAAAAGGTTATAGCTTTCTTAGATGGCGATAGAGCAGGAGATTTAATTTTAAAAGAATTACATGGCTTAGTTAAAATAAATAAAGTATTTAGGGCTCCACCTGGAAGAGAGGTTGAAGAATGTACACCTTTAGAAATAACTGAAATATTAAATAATGCATTGGATTCCTCAAAAGAGGATTACGAATCATCTATTAAAAAACAACAGCCTATATTACAAAACAATAAAAAATATAATAAAAGTGAAAGAGAGAAAACTACTTTTCAGCAGACACAACCACAGTATAGTCAATTTGAAACTTATCCAATTACTAAAGAAGATAATCAATTACAAAATGATAATGAATCTAAATCAGTAATTAAAAATATATATTCTCAAATCAATGAGACTTTAGAAGCAATTATTTTAGATAGTTCAATGAATACTATTATGAAAGTTCCAGTATCAGAGATTGTTAAAAAACTCTCAGATTCATCAGGTGGTAAAATTTTAATTCTGGATGGTATAATAACACAAAGATTGATTGATGCTTCTGATAAAGCTGGTATAGAGCAAATCATTGGACATAGATTAGCTGATATAAAACGTAATTCATCCATTAAAGTAAATACATTCACTGAAATGGGCTTATCCTAATTTTTTATGAGTACTATTAGCTTTCAACATGTACTAATTCTCTCAGAATTATTGTTGTGTGGAGCAAAGAATAACTACATTGAATTAACAACTCAAGAAATAGCGCAAAAAATAAAGCGATCACAACAATTAGCTTCAAAAGAACTACTTGAGTTAGAATTTTTAGGATTTATAAAGAGAAATAAGAAAAGCAAAAAATATGCTATAAAGATTACAGAAAAAGGTTATCAAGAAGTATATAATTTATTTTTATTTTTAAAAACTGCTATAGAATCTTTTAAATATGTTATCAATTTTGAGGGTCGTATTATAGCTGGTATGGGTGAAGGTGCATATTATATGTCATTAAATGGGTATAAAAAACAATTTAAAGAGAAATTAGGTTATGAACCTTATCCTGGAACTCTTAATATAAAATTAACTTCAATGTTATATGTCGAGGCAAAAAAAGAGATGTTAAAATATCCTTCAGTATTGATTGAAGGATTTAGTGACCAATCAAGAACTTTTGGATGGGTAAAATGTTATCCTGCCTACATTAATGATAGTGCCAATATAAATTCGTCTATTCTGATATTAGAACGAACTCATTATGATGATTCTATAATGGAAATAATAGCTCCATTTTCAATTAAAGAACAATTTTCATTAAAAAATGGTGATTATATCAAATTGAAAGTTAAAATGAATTATCCGAATAACGAATTAAACTCATATCTTGTAGAATGAGTATCCTAATTTTTGCTTTAGTTCAGAACTCTTGATATTTGGAATAGGAGTATTTAATCTTAATATTCTAACAGTAATATTTCTTTTCTTACAGTTTTCTGAAATATGTCTCTCTGTATGAGATTGATCATAACCTAGTGCTATAATATCAGGTTTTACATATTCCACTGTATCAAATAGTGTTCCTTCTTTTCCTATTAACGCCAAATCCACGAAACTTAAAGAAGAAACTAGTTCCTTTCTCAAGTTTTCATTGTGTAATATTACTCTATTTTTTTTAATTTTAGTAGCTGTAGATGCAGTTGCAATTACTACTACCAAAAGATCACCATGTGATTTGGCTGTCTTGAGGGTAAATATGTGACCAGGATGTAATATATCAAAAACACCTCCTACAAGAACTACCTTTAGAGCTTCTCTACCTAGTGAATTAAGTTTATATTGTTCATGATTAATTTTTTCTATGAATCCTAAATCAATTAATCCCGTTAGTTTTGATTCAAAAAAACTTTTATCTATTTGATATTTCTCTTGTAAATATTCTAAGAATGATTTTGATTGATTTAAATTACTTACATATATTGCCTTCAAAATAGCTTTATCTAATGATTTCAATTTTCTCCCAAGGTTATTTGAATATACAGATTCATAAATTATATATATATTCGTTTTAGAGACAAAATATTCATATTTTATATCATAATTCTCCTACTCGTCTTAATTTTTGTTTATTATTACAATAAGTAAATATACTATAATATTATATTATAATTTTAATTATTATTTCAAATAATTTCGAAAAAGTTAAAAATATATTTTATTAAATGAACTCAAAATCCTTTGCTCATAATACTTTTATAAGGTTATATATACTAAATATTAAATTGGTCAAATTTTGTCCTGAATGTGGTGGTGAATTAAAAATGGACTCGTCTACAAAAAATTTTATTTGTAAAAGTTGTGGTCTGTATGCATCGAGAGACAAAATTGAGGAATTAAAAGATAAATCACAAAGTAATTCTTCTGATTCTAAAAAAAGAATGCATGATGATTATTTAGATTGGTGGCAATCCTCAAAAAAAGAAAAACAAAGAAATTAGTCTATAATGATTAAAAGAATTCTTTAGTTTTTTGATTAATTTCTTTATGCAATGAGATCATCTGCTCTTCCTTTCTGGTTTTTAAAACGGTTATCAACTCTGTTTCTTTTATATAATTAATTGATAATATTTTATTTACAATTATATCTCTCATATCGTCCAAATTTTTAGATCTAATTTTAATTATCAAATCAAATTTGTCATAGATCTCGTGTATTTCTAAAATTTCATCGATTTCCATAAGATTTTTTATTGTTTCTTCAGTTTTTCCCTTTTCTATTTTTAAATTAATAAACGCTAAATGATCATATCCAAGCAAATTATTATCTACAAAAATAGTAAATTTTTTAATAATACCCAAAGCCAATAGTTTTTTGACTCTCGTATGTATAGTTGCATCTGAAATTCCAATTTGTTTAGCTAATTCTACAAATGGTAATGACGAATTTTTATTTAAAACATCTAGGATTCTACAGTTAATATAATCTAATAAATTAGGCTTAATATTCATGATTTTTCAATTAGATTATATCAAAATATATAATATTAATTTGATCATGAATGAATTTAGTATATTACTTCTGAATATTCAAAATTGTAAATAAGTATAATATAGGTTATGAGATAAAAAATCCTAGTTTGAATTAAATATTATCAAATACCAAAAAATTTACATATAGATGCAACAACATATCTTGTGTTCAAAATGTCACAATAAACATAGCGTATATTTTCGACAATATTCTGGTGAATATCTTTGTAGATCATGTTTTATCTTTTCTATTGAAGAAAAAACATCTAGAACTATTTCAAAATTTTCAATGGTTAATTACGGAGATAAAATTGCAATAGGTGTTTCTGGTGGTAAAGATAGTCTTTCATTATTATTAGTCTTGAAACATCTCTTTGAGAGAAAGAAAACTAATGATATTATTGCAATTACAATAGATGAAGGAATTGCTGGTTATAGAGATGAATCTCTAAAAATAGTTAAAGAATTTTGTTCTAGACTAAATATTAAAAATGAAATTTTTAGTTATAAAGAACTTTTTGGAATGGATATGGATGAATCTATGTCAATACGTCCATCAGAAAAAATGACTTCATGCTCTATCTGTGGAACGTTTAGAAGAAGGGCTATAGATATAGCTACAGAGTATGTAGAGGCAAATGTTATAGCAACAGGACATAATCTTGATGATCAACTTCAATCATTTATGATAAATATTATTTCAGGAGATATAAATAGAATAGGATGGACTTATCCAGAACCAATTTATTACGGTACAAAAAAAATTAAAAAAATTAAACCGTTCATAGAAATTTATGAACGAGAAATAGTTTTTTATGCACTTCAACAAAATATTCCATTTCAATCCGAACAATGTCCATATCAAGATGAAAGTATTAGGAGTGAAATAAGGGAATTCTTTAATTCTTTAGAGGAAAATCGGTCCGGTATTAAATATAATACCTATAATTCTATTTTGAAAATATCCAAAATATTAAAAAATATGAATAATTCCTTAAAAAATAAATGTAATATTTGCGGACATGAATCAACTAAATCAGTTTGTTCTGTTTGTAACAATTTAAAGATTTTGAAAAATGATTAATAGACAAATATAATATTGGTAAAAATAAAAATTGCATAAATATGGAAAAACAAATCTAGTTACTGTCAATTCTTTGAAAATAGACTTTATGTTAGAATCGATAACTATTAGATAGAACTCTTTATCAAATTGAAATGAATTTATGCAGAATTGGATAGATATGATCAGCAAATCATTCGAATGTATGCATAGCCTTAACTGTTAATCCTCGAAATGAGTAATCCTGCAGGAGATAACTCTAAAGTAACATAGCCATCCTAGTTTGTCTATATGGTAGATTATAAAAATATGAGAACAGGTTCTTTATCAAAGATGATATTAATGACTTCATTGATATAATGATAATTTAACAAAAGTCTAGGTCATAAAAATTAATTTAAAATATGATTGGCTTAATTTTTATAACCAATGAGATAGTCTTAAGAAATTATCAATAGGTTCATTTTTTAAAACCTTAATTAATGCGTCAGCTTGTGGTACAGAAAGTAATGGTCTACTAAAATGATTATCTATAGCTATTCTTGGACAAGCTACTTGAATAAAAGCATCAATTCCTTTGAAATTTCTTAATCGTTCTTCAGTAATTTCTGTTAATGCAAATAATTGTATTTCTTTTTCAAAGGCTTCAAGAGACTTTTTTAAATTTAGGGCTTTTATCTTTGCAAATTGACCCTCCTTTAATCCTATGATTATTCCAATTTTTTTTGCTTCTTGTGCTTTATATATTGATAGAATAGCCTTCTTTTCCATAGTCCTTGCCTTATCATTTACTTGTTGAAATTCATTAAAATATGGGTCCAACATAAAGGTAGGTTTTTCTGTCGACATTGCAATACTAACAGAATGAAATATACTTTGGCCTAAAAAAACATAAGCATCAATTCTCTTTTGTATATTATATGTCGGATAAAATTCACAACCAAAAACTTGACCATCATTTAATTGTCCTTTACCATTGCCAATTACTACTTTAAAACCATAATTCTCAAGTATTTTTTTTGATGATTGTATTTGATCTAAATGTTGGCTATCTGTAACTATGCCTAATATTTTATATTCTCGATTTGTCATCTCCTTAGCAAATTTTTCTACTATTGCATCGAATTTTACATCATCATATGCATTGATCATAATTACTTTTTTATCAAAAGTTTCCATAGAAATTGTATGACCAATATTAAATAACAAATCTGCACCAAGCATATCTGCAGCATGGACATTGAGATCACAGGATCCCCAGCAAGTATCACCTATGATATAGGCTGGGATATCAAACAGTTCCATAACCTTTTTTCCTGTCTCTTGAATCTTTGGGAATAATGCTTCAGGACCATTTAGCGCTATTGATGTAGGTCTTCTTTTTCTGATTACTTCAAAGATTTTGTCTTCATCAATGGAAATCAATCAACAATCACATTAACCTTTATAATATCTCCAATATTATTTTTCCATCTATTATTAACCTTATCAATTTACTGTATATATTTGGAACAATAATAATAGAGATATATTCTATAGAATAAAAAATGCCCTATATTGGAGATGTTCCTATTGATAAGAATTCTATAAAAATTATGGGGATAGTAAATGTAAGTCCAGAATCTTTTTATAAGAAGTCAATAAAAACTAGTATCAATGAAATTTCTTCTTATGTAAAAAAATTAGAAAATGATGGAGCAGATATTATTGATATAGGGGCAATGTCAACTGCTCCATATCTTCATACCATGATTTCTTTAGATGAGGAAATAATGAGATTAACAAAAGCTATTAAAATAATAAAAGAAAATTGTAAACTTCCTATATCTGTAGACACTCCAAGATCCATAGTAGCTGAAGAGGCCATAAAGATGGGAGCACATGCGATAAATGATGTTTGTGGACTAAAATATGATCATAAAATGGCAGAAATCATATCAAAATATAATACTCCTATAATAATAGGTGCATACGAAAAAAAACCTCATAAACTTCTAAAAGGAAAGTCTTTTTCAACAAAAAAAATCCTTTGTGATAGTATAATGATCGCCCAAAAAGCAGGGATTAACAAAACTAATATTATAATAGATCCATCAATAGGTTTTTTTAGAAATGAAAGTAATAATCCTTTTTTTACAAAAATAACAAAAATACCGTGGTATCTTCGAGATATAGAAATTGTATCTAATTTGAAGAAACTCTCTACTCTCTCTTTGCCAATTTGTATTTCGATTTCAAATAAATCTTTTCTTGGAAAACTGTTGAATCTCACAATTGATGAAAGAGTTATTCCATCCTTAATAATGGAAGTTATTGCTATTATTAACGGTGCAACTCTTATCAGAACCCATAATGTTAAGGAAACAATGTTAGCATTAAACACTTTACAATTAATATATTAGTATTATTCTATGTCTTCTTCTATTATAGAATTTAAGACTTGCTAATTTAAAAGGTTCATTGGTTATTGACTTTAGAATGATGCAAAACTTATAATTCTTCTTTATTTTAATAATAAAATGAAATATTGAATATTAGAGAAGGTCTAACTTTTGACGACGTATTACTAATTCCAAAACGTTCTCCAATTATATCTCGATCTCAAACTAATTTAAAAACAAGATTATCAAGAAATATCAATTTAAATATTCCTATTATCAGCGCTAATATGGATACAATAACTGAATCAGCTATGGCAGTAGCATTAGCAAGGGAAGGAGGCATTGGAATTATACATAGATTTATGACAATACAAGATCAAGTAGATGAAGTATTAAAGGTTAAAAGATCTGAATCTGTGATGATAGAACAACCATATACCATTAGTATAAATTCATCTGTAGGATATGCAAAAAAAATTATGCACGATTTTGGAATTTCTGGTCTCTTGATAGAAAAAGACAAAAAATTGGCAGGAATCATTACTAAAAGAGATCTTCTATTCGAAACTAATTTTGATAATAATGTTTCTTCAGTAATGAGTAAAGATGTAGTTTTTGCTGAATTAGGAACTACAATCGAACAAGCTAAAGATATCTTGCATAAGAATAGAATAGAAAAATTACCTATAATTGACAAAGATAAGCAAATCTTAGGATTAATAACTAGTAAAGATATTTTAAAAATGGAAGAGTTTCCAAATGCTTCTAAAGATAAAAAAGGACGTTTGTTGGTTGGAGCTGCTGTTGGCGTTAAAGGAGATTATTTAGAGAGAACTGAAGCATTATTGGAAGCAGGTGCAGATGTTATAGTTGTTGATATAGCTCATGGTCATAGTGACAATGCAGTAAATTGTGTTCATTTAATAAAAAAAGCATTCAAAGATTCTGAATTAATAGCCGGTAATATAGCCACTGACAAAGGAGCAGAGGATTTAATTAAAGCGGGTGTGGATGCGGTAAAGGTAGGAGTAGGCTCAGGATCAATTTGTATTACTAGAGTTATTACTGGATCTGGTGTTCCACAATTAACTGCAATTTTTGATAGTGTAAAAATATCAAAAGAATATGATGTTCCTGTAATTTCTGATGGTGGTATCAGAAATTCAGGTGATGTAACCAAAGCACTTGCAGCAGGTTCTTCATCTGTAATGGTAGGAAGTCTATTAGGAGGCACTGATGAAAGTCCTGGAAAAACACTGGTTAAAAATGGTAAAAAATATAAAATTTATAGAGGAATGGCATCTTTTTATGCTTCACTAGGAAGAAAATATCGTGAAGAAGGAGAACAAATAGTAGAGTCAGCAGATCTTAATGATTACGTACCTGAAGGCGTAGAAGCAATGGTTTCCTATAAAGGAAGTGTAGTAGAGATTATCCGTCAGTTAGTCGGAGGTTTACGTTCTGGATTAAGTTATTGCGGTGCAAAAACCATTAATGAAATGCAACAAAATGCTGAATTTGTACGGATTACTACAGCTGGTTATATTGAAAGTCAACCTCACGATGTTAGTGTTATGTAGATAACTTATTGTTAATGGCTAAAGTTGAATTATTCTAATTTATTTCTATTCTACTATCTTTTATAATTGTCTATTTCAAATAGAAACTTTTTATTACTTTTTAATAAAAAAATAAATCTATTAAATTATATATTGTAATTTATGATGATATCATATTGTCTATTGATGTAACTGTGCAAGTATTAAAGGAAAATATTGGAAAGAATATAGTAATTAAACTAAAAGGCGATAAAGTAGTTAAAGGTATATTAGAAAAATTCGATCAACATATGAATCTAGTCCTAAGTGATGCTACCGAATATAAGGCTGAAGAGACTACTAAATTAGGAAATTTGCTTCTTAAAGGAGATAATATAATAATAATCTCTCCACAAGAATAATACAAAAATATTTTTTGTTTTTCTTTGCGATAATCATGAAGTGTTAATGTTTCTATCTATTATTTTATCGGTGCGTGGACTTTGGTCTTCATCTCATGTTATACATGATCAGTTTGCCCATCGATTGCCACGCACCGATGGTAATACTGATAGATATTCCGAAAATTAAATTGTATGGATTATAATTATTTGTTTATCTGCATCAACTGTAACTTTGGTATTATTATCTAATGATTTAAAATTTGAGCCTGTTCCATCTACAAGAGGTATATTTGATATTGCACAACCTGATGCAGTTATAATGTCGCATCTATTAGTACAAATAATTGCCTTTGGACTGACACCATTAATTTTTAATGAATAAAAAATATAAGCTCCTACACTACTTCCAATACAATTAGGTAAAATAAGAATTCTATCTTTAACTATTTGATTAAATAAATCATGATCTTCATCTTTTATTCTTCCAGATTTCGTATCTAACATTGAGAGCATATTAATTGGTTTATGTGATAATAATGCTAAACCATCTGCCTTTCCGCCGACAATTTTTTTACAATTTATCTTTATCATGAAAGAAATTACTCACAGTACTCTTTTGTTATAGTTTTCATATCTTTCAAAGAGACATCTATTTTATTTGAGTGTTTCATATAGTATGCACATTTTATACTATTAGTTACAATTGAATCATAATCATTTTTTGTTATTAGTGGTGTTAAACATGTACAGGAATCACAGATAATATCTGCACCGGCATTTCTTAATTTTTTTATTATTCCATTATTACATTCCATTTCTCTTACAGAACGAGGACAGAATATTTTACATGGTGTTCTAAATTTTTTTCCTTCTGTTAAATGAACAAGTAGATTTAACTCATCTATGCCTAATTGAGGACTTCCAAATACTATTAATTCTCCTTTCTCAGAAGTATTTAAATCATCTTTTACTTCATCAAGCTCTGTTTTTCCAAAAGATACTCTTTCACAATCCTTATTTGTATTATTAAACATTCCAGCCCTACCTGATGTTCCAATACCAGATGAAAGGGCTTTTGATTTGATAATATCTAAATTTTCAAAATTAGTTTCCAATCCTATACAACTTTCATTAGTTATTTTTCCGCCAAAATAGCCTAATAGTCCAAAATCTAATTCTGTTTCGATATTTATTTCTGGTTGAATACTAATTTTTGGTTTTCTAAGTTCATCAATTAATAAATCTGAGTATGGAGTCTTACCTGTGATTGCACTTGCTAATGAGCTTAGCGAACTTTCTTTGTTAGTTTTAATTCCTAACATCGAATTTACAAATACTGCAGCATTACTTTCTGCAAAGCTTACTATCTCTCCTTTATTTGGGAGATCGAAAATTTCATAGGGTATACACGTGAAAGAAGGTTTTATACCCAAAGATAAATAAGAATTTATAATTGACATTTGATTTGATTTAAAATAATCTGAAAGGTTATTGTCTTTCTTAGAGTCAAATCCCATAGGATTTAAAGTTGTTGTGACTGTAACTTTAGTTTTTTTATCTAAACTTGAAAGAAATTTCACTCCGGCTTCTCCTATCGTATTAAAATTAACTCCTGAAACATGAGACCATTTTATAGGAATTAATTTTGATGCATTGTTAGCATTTCCTATTGCAACAAGTATTTTATAAGATAGCTCTAATCCTTCTCCATATTCTCCTTTTAAAGCCATCTCTTCTTGTCTAGTTAGTTCCATTTATTAAATTCATAAATGAAATATATAGTGTCATTTAAAAGTTCTTATGGTCATTTAAAAATCTAAATGATAAAAAAAGTCTTTTTAAAATGATTTAACATATAGTCTATTAATAAGTTGTTAATTATATAATTTGTGCAATTTGTAACTTGGTTTCCGTATTATCAAGATATTAGAAAGAAAATGGGATATAGTACTTTAGAAGATCAAAAAGCTGCCTACATCCTGTCAAATTTAATAAAAAGAAAATTTCTTGATCCTAAAATTTTAGATAAAAAAATTAGAGGCAAACAAATCTTAGCTATTGGTGCTGGACCTAACTTAGAACTTTATACTTCTTTTATCAAGAAAAATAGATCATTTGTTAAAATAGTTGCAGATGGTGCAGTGAAGTTTTTAATAGAAAATAATATTAAACCTGATATTGTAGTCACAGATTTAGATGGTGACCTAAGGTTTTTGGTAAAAGCAGAAAAACTTGGGGCAATTATGGTGATTCATGCACACAGCGATAATGTAGATTTAATCAAAAAATATATACCTAAATTTAGAAAAATTATTGGAACAACTCAAGTAATGCCTGTTGAACATGTATATAACTTTGGAGGATTTACTGATGGAGACAGATGTGTATTCCTCGCAGAAGAATTTGGAGCAAAAGATATTGTATTAGTTGGAATGTTATTTGATGATAATATTGGGCCATATTCTAAAGAGGTAATAGATAATGTTAAAATCAAAAGAGAAAAACTACAAATTGCAAAAAGACTTTTACAGGTTCTTGCTAAAAATACAAAATCAAATCTTTTTGATACTTCTAAAAAACCTATAATTGGTTTTAAATATTTTAAAATTACAACTTGAATTTTTAAAATTTAATTAATATCTTGGTTAGAATTGAGAGATGATATTT
>DATFBJ010000195.1:0-2478 GCA_035253885.1 Nitrososphaeraceae archaeon | reverse complement strand
TTGGCCTGCGGCTACAGCATCACGTAGTGCAACTGACTCCTTTGTAGGGCCGGCTGGATTACGAATAGTTGTGACTCCATTATCTAATAATGCCTTTAATGTATTCTCAGAGACAGTCTGGTTATATGAGAAACTCAATACGCTTGCAACATGTGCATGCATATCAAATAAGCCAGGTATAAGGAAACGACCTGTTAAGTTTATGATCGCTGAGTCTTTTGGATATGTTGCTGTATATTTTGCCTTGTCAGTTACTGTCAGTATCCGTTCGTCTTTAATAATAACAAGTGAATTATAACGTGGAGGAGAGCCGGTGCCATCAATTAAAGTGGCTCCTTCTAATATAACAGGACCCTTCCTATCTGTTTGCTCTATGTCTGATTGAATTGATGCCAATATTTGATTAGGAGAACAAGAAAATAATGAAGTAACAAATAATGCAACTAATGCCGGATAGATCAGTTTATTTTTATTATCATTAATAAAAAAGCAATAATGAGAATATTTTATTACTTTCATTAAACTTCTTCCGAGTACATATTGCATTTTTTCTTCTTCTCTCTTTGGGTGTAGAGAGTTGCTTGCTCTTTTTAATCTTAATTGTTTTAATTGCTAACAGACGGCTTATATATAACTAAATTACCGCCTAAACCTTGTGAGGCCAAAATGATATCATAAATCCAGTATACCCTAATCTGACTGACTATTATATATTCATCATTTCTTGTACATAATGATCTTGTCATAAATCTTGAATTCATTAACATCTAAAGTAGTTGAATTTTTTTAATAGATATCTCTTTGTTTTTGAAATTGCATTTTAATGAATAATCAATTTGGAATAAGAGTAAAGCAAATTATAGTGTAGTAGTAGTACTGATTTCTCATATTCAAGTATTGGTTTTTCTTTATAGCCTTTCTTAGGGAACCTGATGACATAATTAAAGCCTTCAGTCTTCTTTTTGCTTGTGTATATCGTATAATTATGCTGTTTTTGAAATATATCAATTTAGATTATCCTTTATCATATTAGAAATAGTTTAATCTGTTCTGATTTGATTGTATGATTGAATTAATTTTGTACCTCAATTCATTATTATATTATTAACATCATTAGCTTTATCTCTTATTATGGTATTTACCAATCTCAATAGATCTTCATTTGCTATTGGTTTTTGAATAAAGCAATTTTCACCTAATATATCATTTATTTCATTTCTATATGGTTCATAGTATTTTTCACTAGCAGTAATAAAACATAACTTGACTTTTTTATCTAACTTTCTAATTTCTCTATAAAAATCAAGACCATCCATTTCTGGCATTTTGATATCTACAAGTAGTAGGTCATAGAAATTATCCTTGAAATTTTTTAACGCTAAAAGAGGATTAGTAAATGAATGTACTATATACTCATTATTTTGTTCTAATATCATCTTAAACAATGAGCTAATGTCTGGCTCGTCATCCACAATTAAGATCCTTTTCTTCATTGATATACACAAGCTTATTTCTTCAAGTTGGTATTTTTGTTCTCTTTAAGATCTCTTATGATTTTTAAAAAGATATTGTGATAAATAATAATTGTATATAATTATACTGTATACTAAGTATGAATTTGATATTAATAATGATTTTTCAAAAAATTATATAAATTTTCTGTTTCATCTGTCTTTTTAAGCTAAAAGTATTTTATTCCATCCCATAAGGTATTTCAAGTTCTTGTTTATTTTCTTAGTTTACTTGATAGGCAACCTTATGTTTATATTAGGTCTCTAAGGATGTCATAATTCTGCATCTATCCTTACTGAATTATAAATTAGTTTTAAACAAGGCATCTATTTTCAATCCTGGAAATACAACTGTACAAGATAATCCAATGCAAATCTGATGACTTCAACATATGTTCAGAGCACAAGATATTATCTTCAAGAAGAACATAGAAGTTGACAAAACAATAAAGTCAACAACATAATTGAATATGAGAAAAACTATGAAGATTATATTATTATATATAAAAGAGAGTTTCTATTTACAAATGAGGATCTTTGATAGAATTATTGTTAATAGCAAATATTTTTGCCGCTCTTAAGTAATATATATAATCAATCCTTATTAAATCTCTTAATTTGGCGAAAGCCTATTTTACGCCTTATGGGGTTGGTCTTGGCCATGCAAGCCGTATGATGATGTTAGCAGAACGACTTGGAGATTCAGATGTCGATATTAGATTTTCATCTTTTGGTGAAGGAGCTCATTACATTTCGATGCAAGGATATGAGTGTATGACCGTTCCTCCTGTTGAATTCGCCTGGAGTACAGAGGGAGGATTTTCAGTCAAATATAGTATTTCAAACATTCCACTATGGTTCACTAATTTTCCAAGGCAAGTAAGAGATGAAATTAATAATATAATAAAATATGATCCTAATATTGTAGTTTCAGATACAAGGTTATCTTCTCTTGTTGCTTCAAAAA
>DATFBJ010000194.1:0-10572 GCA_035253885.1 Nitrososphaeraceae archaeon | reverse complement strand
ATAATACTCCAAAAGTCTAAATTTAAATCATTGAAGAGAGGTATCATAAATCTTCCATTACATAGTGGCCATGCTCCTCCTTATCTAGTCAAGAGGATGATAAAACTTTCTGCAGCAACTAGTAAGATAATTATAGAAGATAAAGGGACAAAAGAATTTTTTAAACGCCTATCTGACCCTCTATGGTTTCAAGCATTTGGATGTATATTAGGTTTTGATTGGCACTCATCTGGCTTAACTACAGTTGTTACTGGCGTTTTAAAACAATCAATACGTTATGATACTCATGGAATATCCCTTTCCGGTGGTAAAGGAAAAAATTCGACAAAGCCAAAATCTGAGATACCTAAACTTGCAGAACAAAATCACAATTTATCAACTAATAGAATTAATGAGTTAGTATATGCCAGTAAAATGTCTGCAAAAATAGACAGTGCTGCTATTCAAGATGGATTCAATTTGTATCATCATTTTATTCTATTTGATGATAATGGAGATTGGACAATTATTCAACAAGGACTAAATAAAACAAATAAAATGGCCAGAAGATATCATTGGATATCCAATAACTTGCCAAACTATATTATTGAACCTCATAGTGGAATTATAGGAAATGAAAGAATTCCTTTTTGTTTAGATATGACTTCTAGAGAATCTGAGGAAAATCGTAAAACTTGTATAGATATAATAAAAGAAGGATCAAAGTCAATAAAATCTTCTATCTATAGAATTATGGAAACAAATACCTATCAAAATTTAGATAAGTGGCTATATAATAATAAATTACCTTGCGATAGTAATGGATTTTTTGAAAAACCTAATTTCAATATAGAGAAATATCAAATGCCTAATAGAATTAATTGGAAGGTAATGGATGAATTATATGACATTTATCCAAAAAATTATGAAGAGATAATTTCACAAGAAGGTGTTGGTCCATCAACAATAAGAGCTTTATCACTTATTGCAGAAATCATCTATGGAACTAGAGCATCATGGAATGATCCTGTTAAATATAACTATGCTCATGGGGGAAAAGATGGAGTACCTTATCCTATAGCCAGAAAAACTTATGATAATTCCATAAAATATTTGAGTGAAGCAGTAAATGGATCAGAAATAGAAAAAGTAGAAAAAATTAAATCACTCAAAAGATTATCTGTTTATTCTAATATTCTTTTTAATACCAATGATTATAACTACTATACTAAATAATACTCTTCAATACTAGGATAAATGACATGTATTAAATCACAAGCATGGTCATTAAAAGAATTATTTTATTAAATTCTCTAAAATTATACTATAAGAAACTTTTATAAGATAGGTCTTCTTTAATACATCGAAAATCACATGACAAATCTATTATTATTTTTAACTGTCACGGCGTTATTTACTACAATTTTAGGATTCACTCCAGGAAATCATTATGTATATGCACAAGAAGGATTTCAAACAGAAGATATAGTCAATGAAACCATAGATTTAGGAAATAAAACAGAAACATCTAATGCAACATTAGTATTTGCACAAGAACATATAGTATTTGCACAAGAATATACACCCATTCATGACGGGTAAAGTAACAGTAACCTAAACTTTCTTTTCTTTTTTATTCGAAATTAAATTCCAAAGATTATTTTTTAGAAATATATATTTATAAAATAAATAAATTAATTAAAATTCTTGTAGTAACAGAATAGTTTTATATTTATTATTTATATCATATTACATATATATTGTTATTGTTGTTTGTTTAATGCAAAATTCATGTGATGGAAGTGTTGTAATACCAAAAGTTGAAATAGTCAATACTAATATAACGATTAAAAATGGAAAAATAAAAGATATTTCTAAATCATTGAATAATATTAGTTATAGCAAATTAATTGATGCAGCAGGAAAATATATTCTTCATGGATTGATTGATCCTCATGTTCATTATAGTGTTTATACTCCAATAGAAAAAGCAGCTAGAAGAGTCAAAATCTGCAGCAGTAGCTGGAGTTACGACAATATTAAGAATGTCCAGATGAATGAGATACAAAATAGAAATTATTTAATATAATATTATATAGAGAGATGGCATATTACAATATTACAAAAACAATCAATATTAAATAATCCATAACCTTAGTATTTAATTAGTCTAAAAAGAAGAAACTTTTATAAAATTTGTATGTAAATTGAAGAATTATGATAGGAATATTTGAGAATTCTGATATTCATAATATTCCTTTTACTAAAAACACTACTATAAATTGTCATCCATTTATCAAATGGGCCGGAGGAAAATCTCGGCTAATTACACAAATAAAATATTTTCTTCCAAAAAACTTTAATAATTATTTTGAACCATTTGTAGGAAGTGGTGCACTCTTCTTCTATCTTATTAATACAGGCAAACTTGATAGGAATTCTTCAAAGCAAATATCAGATATTAACGTAGAATTAATCAATGCATATAGAGCTATAAAATATTCCTTAATCCCTTTAATTAATCAATTATACCAAAATGAAAAAGAATATTTCAAAGACTCACAAAAATTCTATTATAAATTACGAAATGAGAATTTTAAATTCAATAGTATTAAAAAAGCCGCAAGATTTATTACCTTAAATAAAACTTGTTATAATGGATTATATAGAGTAAATAAAAAAGGATTATTTAATGTTCCCTTGGGAAGGTACAATAATCCAAAAATATGCGATATACAAAATTTAACTAAATTAAATAACATTTTGAATTCTACAAACACAAATATAGAATGCCATGACTACCAAAATATAATTACAAATGTTAAAGAAGAAGATTTTGTTTATCTTGATCCTCCATATCATCCATTAAATGAAACATCAAATTTTACAAATTATACTAATTTTGGATTTGATATAAATCAACAAAAAAGATTAGCTAATTTTTTTAAAGAATTAGATAAAAGAAAATGTAAAATAATATTAAGTAACTCAGATACTCTCTTTATAAGAGATTTATATTCTTCATTTAAAGAAAATATCGTATCATTGAAAACACTTCGATCAATAAATAGTAACTCTAAAAAAAGAAAAAATAATAATGAATTAATTATAAAAAACTTTTAGATAGTTAAATTTTGATAGTAATTACTTTTTGTTAACTATTATATAATTGAATATTTATTTTAATTTAAATGAAAAAAAATAGAAATAAAAATTTGTATAAAATAAATATGATATTGATTTTATCTATTATGTTAACTATAGTTATAGGTTTTTTTAATAATGCTAACGCTCTTTTCCACGTACAGAAAACAAATAATAATGAAATATCAAATGCATCAAAAGAATTTATAATAAATTTATTCAATAATGTCAATAGTATTTCTAATGAATTTTATCAAAATGAATCAACGAAATTAAAACAATCAGGGAATAATAATATGACAATAGGAAATAAAACTGATGAATATATTGACAAGCTAGAGAAAATAACATCACTGGCTAAAGAATATAACATACAAGAAGAATACAAACCTGTACTTAATAGCTATATAATTTCACTTCAAAATGAAATTGAAAGTCATATCCATTATAAAAACTATATTTTGACAGGGAATCATACTGAAAATAATTTAGCAGAGGATCTTCTATCAAAAGCCCTTATTTATGAAACAGAAGCAATTAAAAAATTTAATCAATTAGAATAACAATGAAATTTTTTTATATAGTTTAATAATAAAATATCTAGAATATATAACTAACTAATATATCTTTATCCAGATAATTTTTATATTTCTATTCCATTTTAAAAATATGAATTGTCCTTGTTGTGGAGGAAAAATGGAAGCAAACGATAAAGATAAATTTACAATTTATAAGTGTATTGTTTGTGGCCTGAGTAATACTGAACTTAAAAAAGATATTAATGAATAACAATATTAATAACGATAAAATTAAGTTTAACTAAATAATTAAAAAAAGTAATATGAAATTGAAATTCACTATTTTTCTTTTTTATCAAGACATTCTAAATTACATCAAAAATATCATACACTTCATTTTAATTGCATTTTAAAAATTCATATTTATAATACATTTTTATGTAGTGATTATTAGCCTTAAATTTTATTATTTGTGTCACTTAATATATTTCCTTTTTTAAATTATGATTAATTTTTATTATACATGTAAAACACGGAAAGACTCTATTATTGAAAAAAGACAAAATTTTCTCAATAATTTATTCAATATTATTTTTTATTAAATGATTTTTTCTAATAAATAACAAAAACAAAAAAGATATGATAATAAATATCAAAATAGACAAATAAATATTAAATGTAAAATGAATATTTTCATTTTTGAAAAATGTTGTATTTGTTATGTTTGACTGATATTCTTCTAATAGATCTGATACAATTTCATCTGAGTTTTCAGGTTGTTTGTTAAAATCAAATACATTTAAAATATTATTAGATGATAGATCTCTAGCATTAATAGATTCAAGACCGAAATTATATTCAATAAATCTTAAAATAGACAAACTATCATAAAAGGTAGAGTCGACTTGACCCCCAATTGAGTAAGGTGAAATAAAAATTGTTGGAACCCGAAATCCAAGTTCATATTCTAAATTTTGAGGTGGGGGAACATGGTCATACCAACCACCTGAACCACTATAAGTTAAAATGAAGAGACTATTCTTCCAATATTTACTTTTCATTAATGAAATAATTAATGCAACAACTGATTCTTGGCCTTTCAATATATCTTTAGGACTACTTTCTTGACTATTTGGCAAAATAATATAAGAAACATTAGGTAAATTATTTTTAAGATCATGAAAATATTTAGTTAAATCTTGTATCTTTGAATTTAGTGTCATATTATCAACAAATCTGGGAATTCCAAGAATAGGATTCGAAACTAAATAGCGCTTTGACGATTCACTACTATTAGTATAATTTAAAGTAGCATCATAGTTTTCAACATAAACTTTCCAAGGTATTTGTTTCTTTTCTAATAAATCCAATATTGTTAAATTGATAGATAATCCATTTGAAGGTACATATTTTTTAAAATTACCCTCTTCAGAAGTAAATAAATGAAGATTATTTGTTAAATCAGTTTGAGGAGAGGGACTAAAAAAATTATCTGCTAGTACAAATTTTGAAGCAAGGTACCAATACGGGCCAATTTCACTATTATTATAATATCCCATTACTATAGTATTATTATTTGATTTTAACTCTTTACCGTTTTGAGCAAAAATAAATCCGTCCATGAAACCGTAATTGTATGATTTTTCATACACACGTTGTCCATATTTTAAATTAGGTGTTTTGGTAGTTTCCAAATGAAACGGTTTTACCAAATCTTTAGAAACATTAGATGATATTTTTATATCAAAATAATTGGTCCCATTAAAATTTAAATCAGAATTTTTATTCTTATCATAAGGTATAATAGTATTTTTTCCAATAACTGCAATAGGCTTGTCAGGAATATGTTCATTTGCAAATAAAGAAGAAATCTCATTTGCATTTAATGATCTATTCCAGAGATAAACATCATTAAGAATACCAGAAAAAAAACTATCTTCCTTTAAAAAATTTGCTCCTAATCTAATAAATGGTAATTTATTATCATCAGGTATTGCGCTAGAAGTATTTAACTCTGATTCTAATTTATTATCGATAAAAAGTTTTAATACAGATTTATCATATGTTAATAATACATTATGCCACTTGTTATCAATATATTTTTTGTTTGACTCTACAAAAAGGTCATGCCCTTCTTTCGTTTCGAAACCACCTACAATATTTTGTTTTTCATCAAGCCATATGCCAAAATTTAAATTATTTCCAGGTGTTTCTTTTCCAATTCCTCCTTTGTTTATAAGAAATTTCACATCCGCGGAAGTAGAAGTATTACTGAGGAAACTCAATGATATTGTAAAATTCTGAAATCTAGGTGTAAATTCAAATGGATTTATTGGAATAGCCAAATCGGAAGGAAAACCATTTGCCCCTTCAAAAGTCCCAAAATAATTATCAAAGCTTCTTCGTCCTTGAGAAATGATAATTATATGTTCAATAGGAGTTTTATTTTTTTCAAATGAATAATTATGTTCTAGAGAATAGGCTATCTTGCCTACAAAAATAACACTGATAGATAAAAAGAAGATAAAAACCAATAGGAAGAAAAAAAGTGATTCAAATCTCATTTTAAACTTCATTTAACTCATTATCTTTTATAGATCGATATGCAAAATACATCTAATTAGACAAACTCATAAACTATTATTGCTGGTTCAGATAAAGTTTTGGTATCTTCTATATTACTATTGTTTTGGTATTTTATATATACGGGAATACCATTATACTTTTGGACATAATCTTCTAATTTTAATGCTTTATTTTCTAAAAATTTGCCATTATTAATTTGAATTTTTTCGTAAACAATATAATTTATTTTTTTAGCCAGAATTAACATATCTATATTTTCTATTTTTTGATAAGAAGGATTATTGTTTGCTTGTATTGCTATCGAATCTCTTTGTGCATAAAATTTTATTATATTTGACATATGAGTATAAAGAGTAATGAAAGTAGAATCCTTAGAAGTATTTTCCTTAATCCAAAGTGCAACATCTTTCATATAAGAAAGTGATTCTGAGCCCAATACAGGATTATAAGGAATAAGTAAAAAATATTCGTATATTATATATTTATTTGATATTAATATTAATGGAATTATACTAATTAACAAAATATACTTTCTTGACATTTTGTTAATCCACTGATTTGATAGAATTGAAATGCCAAAGATGACAAGAAAAGGAGTAATCGAAAAAGGAAATTGATAGCCTTTCACTGAAATAATTTGATAAAAAATTAATGGAAGAAGAATCCAAAGAAAAGGAATTACAATATTTGTAAAATTCCAATTTCTTTTGTTAAATATAATATATAGATAAGCAATTACAACTAGTAATGATAATACATAACCCAAAATATCGGAAAACAATATATCAAAATAATAAATAGCATCATGATTTGCAGGCCTAGAACTTTGCCATTCTATATATTCTAATACTGATTCACGTGCTTCTTCTAAAGTTAAAAAAGAAATCCAATAAGGAGAAGTTACAAAAACAAAAGACAATATAATAACAAGAATATTTTTAATCTTTATCTTTTTATTGATAATAATAATACTTATAAATGAAATAATAAAAGATATAATTCCAATTTCCTTAGAAAGAAAACAGAGACCGGAAGTAATGCCTATTCCATACAGAAGTAAAAGGGAGGAAGGTCGTCGATAATATAATATGATCAGCAAAAGATCAAGAGTAAAGAAGAAAGCCATTGAAACATCCACAAGAACTTGTTTTGAGATTATAACATGATATGGCAAAAAACTAAGAATAATTGAGGATAATATCGCAGTTTGTCGATTATATAGATATTTAGCAATAAAATAAGATATTACAATTATACCACAACTCAAAAGTACGGGAATGATCCTAGCAGTTAATTCACTTATCCCAAAAATATAAAAAGAAATAGAAATTATGAATTGCAACAATAAAGGATGAGCTCTAAAAATGGAGAATTGATTTTGATATTCACTATAATTTGCAAGTGATGCTGCTTGTCCGGCATAAATTGCTTCATCATTATTAAAACCAAAATTTCCAAGTCCAGAGAATCTAATGATAAAGGCAATAATGAAAATAGTAAATATTAAAATAATCTCTTCTTTAGAAAGAGTACTAGTACTAGCAGCAGAAAAAAAGTATTTTAAATTCAATAGTTAATATTATTCAAAACAGAAAAAAAGCCTTTTATATCTTTTTCATCATTAGATATTGAAAAGTAATTTAAAATAATATTTAAGGTACAGGTAACGGTCGTGGAAATGGTGGAGGCATTCCTGTTAATGTAACACTATACCACTTGGTCAATGGCCCAGGATTTATACATGTTAATTTTGATGTTAGTTCATTTGGTCCTTCTTCTATTTCATGATAATCTTTTGTATAAGTAAATGTCCAGGTTGAAAAATCACTAGATCCACCAGGACCTGTTGGAGTTACTATTTGAGATGTTTTGTCATTATTCCAATCTACTTCTACTATACAATCGCGAGAACGACTATCACTGGAAGTACCATTAATAGTAAGTTCTCCGGCTTCAACTACATCAGCATTTTTATGAGACGTAATTTTTACGAACATTTTTGACATTGACTTATCTTTAGAAAGTGATTTTGATTGATCATTTTTTTTGGAATCCATTGAGGAACTATTCACTTTAGAATCTTCAAGTTGAGAATGAGAATATGCTTTTTCTAAAGAATATCCCATAATAGAAACAGTTGTTAATAATAGAATTGTAAATAGGTATTTTTTGTTATTTTTCAAAATATAATCCTTTGAAGAAGATATCATAACATGGAAAATACGACTCTTTATTTAAAAAGAATTGTAAAAATGGATAGAGTAGTGACTAAAGATATCTTCTCTTTTTTAAGTACATTCTATTTTAGATATTATCTTTTATAATATACTAAAATAAAAGAACCTAGTAATACTAGAGATAAACCTATACTAATTATAAGAAATCCATTAGTAGACCAATCAGGATTATTATACATAAAAGATTGAGCTGGTCCTACAATAGATTTGCTTTGAAAATAAAATACAAAGCCAAGAAAGAAAATAATTAATCCTATTATAATTATTAGTAAAGATAATTTCATTAATAATACGAGATATAAAGATCAAAAGTCATTATTTATCTTTTTTTACTTTAAAATTTTCTTCATTTTAATGCCTATTTCAACTCATGCTTAAATTAATGTTTATTTAATTCCTATATCTTTAACTAGAGTTAGCAAATTCAATGAATACTATATCATTATCTCAACCAATGTTATGAATACCTTTTTCATTACAAGTAACTAGAAGTATCTTACAATTAATTGAATCATCAAATTCATGATATTGATGATAATTCATATTTATAATTGAGTTGTAAATCCTATTTAATACCCAAAATAACAAAAAATACTGTATAGTTTAGTTATCAATCCCATTATTTTATCAATAATAATATTATTTTCTAAACTTTTGTATAATATAATATGCCAAATTATATTTTTCTTAATACACTACTTTCTATTATTTAAAATTTTAACTAAAAATAAATTTCTTTTAGAAAAATATCATGACATTTTTGATATTTGCTAGAGTTTATAAAATTCATTATTCCCCTGAAAATAGTCTTTGATGTTCTTCAAGCATACATCTATTATAAATAAAATCAATTCCATTTTTTTTTGCTAATTCTTCTGCTTCTGGACTAAATATTCCTTTTTGTAACCATATTAATTTGACTCCTTTCTTTTTTATTACATCTTCTACTACTTGCATGACATCTTCAGATTTTCTAAATATATCAACAATATCAATATCCTCCTTAATTTGAGAGACCATTTTGTAAGATTTTTTATTTAAGATTTCATCCGTAGTTGGATTTACAGGTATAATATTATAGCCTTGCTCGATAAGAAATTTAGGTACATAATGAGATGGTTTTTCTTGATTTTTTGACATTCCAACTACAGCAATATTTTTTAGGTTATAAAAATTTCTTATTTCCTGGTCAGTATGATTATCAATATTCATTATTAAAATATATATTTATTAAAGTATTTATTCATTAATAAACACAGAATACCATACTATCAATATTTATAAATCGTTATTTAGAAACATATAATTTTATATAAAAAGTAATGGGCAAATATTAAAAAACATTGATTAATTATTTTAATTCATCCTCCGATAAAGGAAGAGAAAATCCTCCCTCTTCCAAGGGAATATCAGCCATCGATATAGCATCTAATAAATTAGAATCTAAATCCATAGATTTAATTTTATTTCTTAAGAAATTGATCAAATCAGAGGTAGTAACTATCCCAATGATATCATTATTCTCATAAATTGCCAAATGCTTTATTTTTTTTTCTACCATTAATTTTGCTGCATTGTTTATAGTAGAATTCTTACTAATAGTTATTAAAGGAGAAGACATCATTTTAGCTGCCGTCAACTTATCTGCAAGAATATTTTTAGCACATACTTCTCTAATTAAATCTTTTTCTGTAACTATTCCTATAATTTTATTAGCATTGTCTATTATGCCAACGGAACTTACTCCTCGTTTTACCATAATTTTAGATATTTCTAAAGCAGAAATATCATGATTAACCTTAATAACATTCTTACTCATTATTTCATGAATATACATTGATTGAGATTCATCGACATTATGCATCAATATAGATTTTAAAAGGTTATTAATTAAATTTTATTTTAAAATTAGTAATTTCAGATAAAATTTTTCTCAATATGATGATAAATAAATCATTGAATTGAGTCAATCAATATAACAAGTTTTTATAACCAAAAAATGATAATATCAAAAAAAGATAAGAATAATCATATTATATATCTAGTCAGTATTTTATATCATATAATCAGAAATCTGGTATTTTATAGTTTTTTTATTATTACTTAGT
>DATFBJ010000193.1:0-3475 GCA_035253885.1 Nitrososphaeraceae archaeon | reverse complement strand
TGTAAAATCTCCTTCTTCTAAATCACTTTCCTTTAATTTTTCTTCTTTACATTTGTATCCTATATCATAATATTTTGCATCTAATTCTTTTCCATTGATCTCAATGCCAAGAAATCCAAATCCATTGTGCTGTTTTACTACATAATCTGGTTGATTTAAAAATATGTGACTGGTTCTACCTCCTGTACCTATAATTGAGAAAATTGATCCTTCTGGATTAAAAAATCTATTGTTTGTTGTACTATTTGATTCATCTACTATTGGCTTGCTAATATTATGAGGATTAAATTGAAGAGGTAAAGTTCTCTCATATAGATGATTATGACCTTGTAATACTATATCAACTCCATATTTATCAAATACTGGTTGATACTTTTCTCTCATAATATATTCTTGAATATGACTTGAAAGTGAAGAATAAAATGGCTTGTGAAACATAACAATAATCCAATCAATAGATGAGTTATTATTAGCTTTCTCTAGATCATTTACAACAAATTGATATTGTTCTGTATCTAGTGGGACATCTTCCACAATTACTTCCTCATTTAATAAATGATATGGAGGTATTTCGCCCTTTATATTATGTTTGGCTAATAGATCTTTAAGTGTTGTAGCATAATATTTTTTATCTGGTTTATTATTACTTTCATCACCATCTTTCTTGTTACTCATCTCTTCAAGAAGTGCCTTTTCTTCTTCCTCCAATATTTTAAAAACATTAAGAGAAAACTCTAATTGTGTGTCTAGTACTAAAAAGTGTACATTCCCATAATCAAAAGAATAGTATGAATTTTGTAAATTATAATGTTCTAACAAGGAATCTTTTAATTCTTTGGAACCTCCTTTTACTTTTTCTTCTTCATCTTCATGATTACCTATAGCAATTTTAATTTTTGAATCTAATGTTTTAGTCATATCATACCAGCAATCCATACTTGGTTCATATGATAAATCTCCTAATACCAAGAAAAGATCTGGTTTTTGCAATTCAATTTGTTTGATGTTATTTTGTGCTACAGGTCCACAACTAAAATCACCTGCAGCAACAATTTTTATTTTTTGTTCATTTATAGTTTGTTGATTTTGATTAACAAAAGTTTTATTATTATCATCACTTATATTAATGAAATTTTTCTTGACATTATTGGTAGTAAGACTATTTTCATTTGTAGACTCAAACGATTTATTATTTGCAGCCAAAGCATCAGAAAAAGTTAAAGTTTGTAAACAAATAAGAAATAATAAAATACTAATAAAAATAAAAGGATGTTTAAAAAAATTGTACCATTTAAATTCTAAAAACATCTTATTATTTTTTAAAATGTAGTTAAAAAACTTTATTTAGTTTCTCTATTGATAAAATAATTTTAACATTGTTATAATGTCTTGTATAAGTATAATATACTATATGAATTCTATAAATCAATTATACTAATACTATATAGATATAAAAAATTAAAATATGAGTTTTTAGAATAGTATATTTCTGCTGCTAGATTCGTTATCATGCTTTAATATTCTTAAAGTTCTTCATTAACAAGATTATGTATTATCTCATCAATGACTATTACACCTTCTAACATTCTATCATGACCACATTGAAGAATTGTTACTCCGTCTATACTATACGCTTTTAAAAAAATAGTTAACCTTCAAATAACTATGATTTACATAGATTCAAATTAATTACTAATTGCTATTAATTTGATTTAATACTTTGATTGCTTTTTTAGCACTTTTTTCTTTATCTTTCAATTCTAAAATAATATCAAAATCGCGTTTAGAAACTGAGAGAATAAATTTTTCAAATTGTTTTATATCCAAAGTCTTGGAATGTTTTCCTTTTCTTTGATTTAGTTCTTGATTGCTATAATCAATCATCAATATGCCATCTTTATTGTGATCCCAAGTTCTACTAGCTCGTTGCAGAGCCTCATGTAATGGTAAATTTCCATCAAAACATTTGTGATGAAATACATCAAAAAGAATCGGTATATTTGTATATTCATTAATTTCAATACAGTCTTTTAAATTGTAAAGATGATCATCATTTTCAATAACTAATCTTTTTTTTATTTTTACTGATAGTAAATTTTTATAATTTACTATAAATTGTTTCATAGATCTTTTTTTATCCCCATAAATTCCACCAATATGTATTTGGACTTTTGCTGAATGATCAAGTCCCATTAGATCTAAAAGATCAGTATGATATTCAAGTTCCTTAATGCTAGTAGTAACAATATCTTGATTTTTAGCATTGATAAGTACAAATTGATCAGGATGCATTGATATTCTTATATTGTGTTTCTTGATTAATTGTCCAATTTGTATAAGATCAGATTTAAAATACTCTTTCCAATCAAATTTACAAATTGGATGAGACGCAAATGGGATAATATCTGAACTTATTCTAAAGAACATAAAATTATTATCTATATTAAATTTCAAGATTTCGATAAGAGTAGCAAGGTTATAGTTTATAGATTGAATAAGCCGTTCTTCTGAATATGATGATAATCGAAATGTAGATATCGTTTTTTTTCCAATCGAGTAATTTATACAAGGATATCCGATTTTCATTATTCATTAGCCTCTTGTTAAATTTCCTACATTATAGTTTATAGTTAAGTATAAAATGATTTCAGCATCAAATGAAAATAAATCATTAGAATTGTTATTTTATAAATAATAGTAGTAGTTGTATATTCCAGATAATATTGGATTTGATATCAATCTATTACAATAACCAAATTTATTGACATAGAATAAGTAATATCAAACAAAAACTTAAGAGTGGATATAAACTTTATTTTTGTATGTTATTTTAATCTATTATTATTGAGAAGTCTATCTCTTTAATCAAGATCATTATAAAAATATTTCTCTCTTCTTTTGTAAAACTTAATTTATATTAATCATTGGAATAAATTATTTAAGTATAAATTTTGCTTATTAGTATTGATCAGATTAATATTTATAGTGAATAATATACACTACACTGAATTGTAAATACCTTATGGGCCCGTAGCTCAGCCAGGTAGAGTACCGGACTTTTAACTCTAATGAAAGAAATCCGGCTGTCTCGGGTTCAACTCCCGACGGGCCCGTTATGTATTCGGGTTCATATACATGTTTTATAAATACAATAACCATAGAAAGAAGGAGGCTCAAGAAAGACGACAGTTAAGCTATCTACAACAATCAGCAACATTGAAAGAGATGTCTTTAATTCAGAGAATAAACAATTAATAGTACAGTTCTATGAGTTTATGAAAAGAGCTGGTACTTCAGACAGGTATCAAAACAATAACTTGAAAGCTATAATAGCTTATAGTAAATTTCTTGAACCATCAATTTCATTGTATCAAATAAAAAATAAAAACCAAATTATTTCATTTTTGGATACAAAAATAAAGAATAGTCAAGAAGACCCAGATAAACGTTGGATTACAACATGGAATGATTATCT
>DATFBJ010000192.1:0-2509 GCA_035253885.1 Nitrososphaeraceae archaeon | reverse complement strand
AATTATTTTTTATTTTTATAGGTTTTATATTGATATTATTTAATTTAATACAAATTTATAAAATATTTTTAAATTTCTGTCAATTAAATTTGTGTAAATATATAATGGAATTATATCGAATAATTATTTTAAATTTTAAATATATTCTATTAGTATTTGAACATTAGTTGACCAAATAACTTTTATAAATCCATGATAACCTTTTCAGATGAGAAAAAAAATAAATTTATTAAATCTATTACTTTATACTAATAATAATAAATTTTCATTTTTAATTAATAATTTTAGGCATATATTGCAAATGAAAAATTTTTCTTCAAAAGAAATAAGATTTTCTGGTGATTCAATAAAAAGTTGTGTATGCTTTATCGACTTGGTAGATTCAACTAAAAATACTATTACAATAGATAATTTAGGACACATTAGAATCTATTATTCAAAATTTATAAATTCAATATCAAAAATAGTTAAAAGTTATGGTGGTAAAGTTATTAAGAATATTGGGGATTGTCTCTTAGTATACTTTCCAAAAACATCTGATAATAAAAATGAAGAAGTTTTTAGAGATGCTATTGAATGTATCTTTAAAATCATAAATGTCCGTTATATTATTAATCAAGAATTGTCAAAGCAACATCTACCTCCATTCAACTACAGAATTAGTATGGATTATGGTGTATTAGATTTAGCTTTAGTCGGCGATTACAGTCAAGTTGATTTATTTGGCTCAACCATAAACATATGTTCAAAGATAAATTCTTCTTCTCTTTCTATTGCTAATCAAATAATAATTGGAGATAATTTTTATAGGATATTAAAATCATTTTCTTCCATTATGGACAATTATAATTTTATAAATAACGGTGAATGTAAGATAACTGAAACTTTTGGATATTCTACATATAGCATAAAAAAGGTTAACAAATCCTCACATGATGATAATATTACTACCTATCCTCTCAGAAAGAAAATGTTAAGTTCAACTATTGAGCATCTTAAAGAAAGTAAAAGTAAAAAAGATTCATCTTTTCATAAAAGAAACAATAACAAAAGGAGAGTGATTTTGGTAGATGATGAGAAAGATATTATTTTTATTTATGAATCATTTTTAAAAGATTACAATTATGAAGTAATTTCCTTTACAGACTCTTCTGATGCATTGAATTATATCAAAAACCTTTCAAATTTTAATGATTTACTAGTAGTACTTGATATCAGAATGAAAAATTTGAACGGATTTCAACTACACCAACAAATAAAGTCTATAGACCAAACGATTAAGATTCTTTTTGTAACCGCTTTAGATATATCTGAAGAATTATTAATTATAGTTCCTGGTTTATCCAAAGAACAAATAATGCGAAAACCTGTTGACAGAAAGATATTTACAAGTACTATACAAAAAATTTTGAGGTAATAAATATTATAATTTATCAATTATCTGTGTGCAATGTAAATCTTATATATTATCTTCTTTATTACTTTAAAATAGACCCTTATTTTTGCACCACTATCGATATTACTCCGACCTGGCCCATAATATCTAACTAATTCTGATTGTTATTTTTGTAATTAGAAAAATGTTACCTTAGATTAAACAAATAAATTAATAGATTATAGATAAACAAATATGACTATACATAAGTCATTAATACATACGCTTATATACCTTAGTAACGTATATATATACATGTCAACAAGAAAACAAGAAGAAGTAAAAATAAACGAAAATATAGCTGTAAATGAACCAGAATTTAATGAAAAAAATACAACTAAATTTAACAAAGACAACAATAATATCAATGAAAGAATAAATAACACCTTAAATCAACAACAAGATGCAATAAACAAGATACTAGACAACACATTACATAATGTAAAAAAAAGTACAGACGAAGCTAGAAGAGAAATTCCACAATATACTCAACGTATTGCTGAATATCAAGAAAAAACTATTCAAACTATAAAAGATATTGCTTCTGACGTTATCGAATCACAAAAACAGGTAGTAGACTCTTTTCAATCACAACAACAACAACAAGTAAACGGAAATAGAAGTAATAGTATAAACTTCTCCAGTGGCTTATGGTGGGATTTGTATAATCCACAAAGAATTGCTGAAAATAATGCAGCAATGGTAAATAACTTTACAAGTTATCTATTAAATGCAAGCAATCTAATAAACAATACTCTAGCATCAAATATGAGAGTATACAATACAGCACTTGAACAAACACGTGATAATGTAAAGGCTTTCACAAAAACAAATACCAATTACATAAAATCAGTAGTAGCACAACAAGAATCAGTTAATAGACACGATACAGAAGTAAATACTACTTCTAGTCATTAACATACCTAATCCTTTCTTCTAGGATACAATGACTATAAGAATACTAGCCTATCTCAATAAGGCGACTTAAATTTATGGGTTTGAGGACTATATCCAATTTTAATTTATTAAATATTTAATTATATGCCCTTATCATTATCAATCTAATGATACACT
>DATFBJ010000191.1:0-4662 GCA_035253885.1 Nitrososphaeraceae archaeon | reverse complement strand
CGATTCTTTTATTATTTAGTTTTCTTGTTTTATAATCTTTTCAAAAGTTAAATTTTTAAAACTATTATAATAAAAGAAGTTTTATTATCATAAAATGAGAGAATATAAATGATTATTAATATTGATCCTCATTAATTATGTCTAATTTAAAGTACATTAATAATTACTAATTTATGATTGGAACTATAGTAACTTATTGTCTAAATATTTAGTATTTATTCTTAATTTAAATATTTAAAGGAAAAAATATAGTTTTGTTCAATTTTATACTAATGATAAATTATTCAAATTATATCAAAAAGCTTTTCAGCTTCCAATAACTTTTCATTTTCTCCACTAAAACTAATTAGATCTTCCAATTTTTTTCTTGCTTTTCCTTCTTTAATGACAGATCGAGAAATATCTATTCCTTCTTTCATGTCTTTAGCAATATCTGATAAAACTAATACGGGGGCAGAATTTAAAACAACAATATCTTCAATTTCTTTTCTAGCTAAACCATATATTGATTCCAAAGTTAGTCTTATCGATTCTTCTTTATTTTTAATCGAAATATTGTCTAAATTAGTAATGGGAATTCCTAATTCAATAGGATTTAGATTATATTTATTAATTTTCCCTTTATTAATATATATTATCATATTTGATCCAGTATTAGAGATTTCATCAAAGCCATCATGTGAATGAATTATAAAGAACTTTTTGTCTATTCTCTCGGTAACTTTAGCTAATTTTTTTAATAATAATGGATCAGAAACTCCTATAATTTGACCAGTTAAATTTTCACAAGGATTGCATAATGGTGCAGCAATATTAAATATTGTTCTCATATTTATATTCTTCCTTAATTTAGAAACATTTTTTAAAATTGGATGAAAAATAGGTGCAAACAAAAACCCTATCCCTATTTTTTCAATACTGCAAGATATAGCATGAGGCGAATTATCTAAATTTAATCCAATAAATTCAAAAAAATCCGCACTACCACATAAACCCGAAGCAGACCGATTTCCGTGTTTTGCTATAATTGAACCAGCAGATGCAGCAACAATTGCAGATGCGGTGCTAATGTTAAATGTTTTGATTTTATCACCACCAGTACCACAAATATCAATCAAATTTGTTTTGATACTAGGATGGATAGTTATAGAATTTTCCTTAATAATTTGTATCATTGCAAGAATTTCGTCAACTGTTTCTCCTCTTGACGAAATTTGTTTTAAAATAGCAGTAACGTAAGAATTTTGGATTTTGCCTTCAATTACCTTTCTAAATAAATCTTTAGCTTCATTAAGAGATAGTTTTTCATTAGCGAAAACTCTGTTTATAATATTTTTTATATTATAGTCCTCATTTGTCATTTTTTTACAAATGAAATAAAATTATTCAATATTTTCAATCCTTCATCGGTTAATATTGATTCTGGATGAAATTGAACTCCTTTGATAGGATACTGTTTATGAGTAATAGCCATAATCTCATTATCATCAACCGAATTTGCAGTTATTTCTAGACAATTAGGGAATGTTTTTCTATCGGCTATAAGTGAATGATAGCGAGTGGCATGAAAAGGGTTTTTGACATTCACAAATAAAGGATCATTTTTATAGTATATCTTACTCGTTTTCCCATGTCTAGTTTTAGCTGCATTAGTGATTTTTCCTCCAAAAGCTGATACTATACCTTGGTGTCCTAAACAAATTCCTAAAACTGGAATTTCTTTTCCTAATATTTTTATAATATTATTACAATTCCCAAAGTATTTCTTATATTCTGGATTCCCTGGGCCGGGGGAGATTATTATTGCATCTACATTCATCCTTTTGATACCATTAATAGTAACTTTGTCATTTCTATATACCAATGTCTTTATATTACTTTGCCCTAATGATTGTGCAATATTATAAACAAAAGAGTCATAATTATCAATAATTAAAATTTTCATTTATATATAGATAGTATATACTATAATTTTAAACTCATTTAAACATTTCAATATAAGATAGAATGATGTTAATTTTTTTGCTGTCTTACCTCTTATTCAATGACAAAATCGAAATAAAATATATTATACTTTTAATTCAATAATTAAAGAAGATTTTAGTGGTTGAAATGGTTAAATTATTTATTAATGGTTATGGTAATATTGGAAGAAGATTAGCTACAGCATTTAACTTAGATAGAGAGGTAAATTTGATTGGTATAGCGAAATATAATGCTGATGATAGAGCAAAAGAAGCTATTTCCAAAGGTTATAAAGTTTTTATACCACAATCTATCGAAAAAGATTTCAATAATAAAAACCTAGAATTTAGTGGCTATATTGAAGAAGCTATTGAACAAAGCGATATTGTAATAGATGCATCTAAAGAAGGTCTAGGATTTGAAAATAAACAAAAATATTATTTACCTATGAAAAAAATGGCTATATTTCAAGGAGGAGAGGATAGAGAAGGAAAATATTCGGTTGCAGATATTATTCACAATTCGAGAGTAAACTATGACAAAGTAACAGATAAGTCCTATGTTATTCAAGGAAGTTGTAACGTCTCAGGTATGGGAAGAATTATGCAACCTCTGATTGAAAATTTTGGCGATAGAGTTATTAGATATGATGTAACGTTAATAAGAAGATGGGCCGATTTAGAAGATTCAAAAGATGTAAAAGATTCTATAGAATGGGATAAAAATCCTCATCATCAAGATGATGTAAAATCTTTTATACCTAATGCAAATCTATATGTAGATTCTTATAAGGTTCCTTCAAGGATGATGCATTTACATCAAATGTCCATAAGATTTAAAGACAAAGCTCCTTCAAAAAATGAAATTTTAGATTCCTTTGAGAATGAATTTGGTATATGTATATTAAATTCTGCAAAGGGAACTGCTGATATAAGAAAAAAGGCACTCGAAATGGGATTTGTTCATGGAGATACAAATATGGTTCATATTCATCAAGAAGTGATAAGAAGCCAAGACGATGTACTTAAAATATTATATTCTGATGATCAAACAGGAATGGTTATTCCTGAAAATCATTTATTAGTTCAATCTATGTTTTTTAAGAAACCAAGAAAAAAAGCTTTAGTGTATACAGATAAAATTTTTCAGTTAAGTAAGAAGAAAAAAATACTAGAAGAAGAATTAAAATAATATCTTTTATTTTTTTTAAAAATACTTTATGGGTTCCCCTTAATTGTGATTATTTGTTTGTATATGTAATCAATACTGGAGTTTTAAAATAATTCAATAATTCTTATATTATACATAACATTTTTTATATCTTTCATTTTTCGATACTATAGATAGTTTAACTGAAAAAGGTATAAAAAAAGTTGTTAAAACCATAAGTTACTTTGAACTATAAAAAAATAAAAAAGAAAATTTTATTTGCTGCGCATTGCATCAACTTGGCCACTATGAGGCCAATCTTTTAGTTCTTCATGTGAGGGCTTTGCATCATGTTTTCCTGCTAAATGCAAATGAAGAAGAACATAATTAATTTGATTTAGTAGAGGCTTATTATTTTCATCTCCTCTTCTAGCTTTCTGTTTTAAATCAGCTGGAACAGTATTCCACCAATCATTAAAATTTCTTTTTCCATTTTTACTTACATTTGATCCAAAACCTTTTGGTAGTGTCATAATAATTTATCAAGTTATAACCTATATTTTAAACTTATTGATTATTAAGATTTTTAAAAGAAAATAAATAATTACTCTATAAATTCCAAGATATCAATTGGCTTTGATAAATAATAATTTAGGTTAAAGTACTCAAAATTATTAATTTTTTTTCAGAACCTTTAATTAAAGGAAAGAATGACGTAAAAAAAAGGAAATAGATTGGGAGAATTAAGAAAAGACTATGTTATGGATAAATTTGTAATATATCCAAATAATTATGAAGAAACAAGCGAGGGAAATACAGAAGCAACAAGTTGTCCTTATTGCCCCGGCAACGAAAAATATACACAACCTGCAATAGTATCCCTTGTTATTAAAAGCGGAATTCTCCAACGTTTATCTGATTCTGAAGGAAACACAGTTAAAGATTGGAGTGTAAGAGTATTCAATAGTAATAAACCTATTATTGTACCACATAGTTCTACACTTTATACTGATAGACCTCTCTATAGCGAACCAGCATACGGCTACCATCAGATTCTAGTAGCTACTCCACACCATAATCAGAATTTCTCTCAAATTTCAGTGGATCAATGGTGTAATGTGCTCTTAGTGTTACAAGATAGAATAAGATGGCTATATACTCAAAAAAAAGTTACTTATGTCTCAGTCTATATTAATAATGGTAATCAATGTGGAACCAAAATTGATCATGCTCATATTGACATTGTGACTTTTTCCGAAATTCCTCCCTTTATAGAATCTAAAGCATTATTATCACATAAATTTCTAAATGAAAATGGAAATTGTCCCTCTTGCATTGCAATTTCAACTGAAGTAGATGGACCTAGACAAATACTTACAACCGATTATTTTATTGCTTTCTGTCCTTGGGCATCTATATATCCATATGAATTTTCAATCTATCCTAAGAAACATTCTACAACTATAACAAAAATTTCTCAAAAAGAAATATCTGATCTTGCCATGATTTTAAGATCCACCTTAGGAGGAATGGCTCATGTTTTGAATA
>DATFBJ010000190.1:0-3307 GCA_035253885.1 Nitrososphaeraceae archaeon | reverse complement strand
AACTAAATTCTCAAGGATCAGATCAGAATTAGATAATGTTATTGAAGATATGAGAAAATACAATAACAATAGAAAAGATCAGATAATTAATTTAAATAATTAAATAAATTACCAATTGAAATAATATATAAATTAAGGTTTAATCAATTAATTGTCTTTTACTCCTAGATATTTATCAATCAATTCTCTCATTTCATAAATGCTTACTTTATCTAGAAATTCTTCACATTGTTTTTGCTGTTCTTTATCTTCCATTTGATCTATTCCGTCTTTAGCGTCATTATGAAGACAGAGATATTTCATTTTATCTGTCAAATTTATTACTTTTGGTGCTTCTGTATTCTCCTCTTGTCTTTCCCTGGATTTATCAAATTGTGCATATGCGTTATTAGTTCCAATTACAATAACAATAAAAGAAAACATTACAACAAGAAAAAATATTGTTTTTATCATATCTTTTCAATACATACTATATATTATATATGAGAAAGTTAAATTATATCAAATGTTTTTATAGAATATAACATCTCTATATATTTGTACTAATCCACTAATCAAATCTAAATTACAAATCTTCTTGCCTTGAAATTTCCCAATTACTTTCTATTTGCCTCATTTATAGACACTTTTATTGTCTTCTTCTTTTTCTTTTTCTTCTTCTATACTCTTTACAATCATAAAATAAAAATTTTAATTTTTTAATTTTAAAGATTTTTTATATATTTTTAAATCTATTACTCTAAAGATAAATAATAAAAAAGAGAAGAAGATTCAGTGAGGCTCATATCCTACTATACAGGTATATATATGTCCTCTAGTTTGGTTTTTCAGTCCAAAGAACTCCAAACAGAACTCCTCTCTTCTTTCTTATATTAGACAATATAGATAGTTAAAATAAATAAAGAAATAAAATTTACAAATTGATCTATTTTTTTGATTAATTAGTTAATCTATATCTATCTAGAGCGATATCTCACTTCAAATCTTACTACAAAGTATTAAATGAGGTAGATGAGAAATATTAAATACACTAATTAATTTCGTTAACCTGCATTGAGAACCAATCTATCCATGAGGCCATAGTCTTTTAATAGATTGCTCCTATTACTTAAGGACTATGGCTTTTAATATCTTTTCTAAATAAATTTTTATATATTTTCTTATCACTAATTTATTGTACCAGAAGAATAAAAAAAGCTTATACCTTTGCCATAGCCTCCTACATAATATCTCTACTATTCAATTGACTCATTAGAAGGCTATGGCTTTTTACTTATTTTAGATAAAATACATAGATATAGACATATATGCCAGTTTAACAAACCATAAAACCATTTATATGGTAAAAATAACTTTTGATTTAGATAAAAATCTCAATAAAAAATTAAGAAAAACTATTGCGTCATCAAAGGGACTTTATAGGGGAGCTATTCAGGAAGCTTTAATTGAAGCGATACATCTTTGGATAACATCTACTAAAGGTAAAAGAGAAAGGATCAATAAGAAAACTAGTATAAATGAAAATAACAAAGATAATGATGAGAAAATAAATGATCTATAATAAATAAAAAATTTTATTTTAGAGATGTTATTATTTTTAATATAAAGAATAACCAATATACCTAACAATTTTCATAATATATAATTAATACAATTAATTCAAGGTTGGAAATAAGAATCTATCCCATAATATTTTCCTGTAAATAAAATGCTATTGGCAAATACATTTTCTGTAAAACAATTCTTATGATCCACAATAAATGAGAATTTAATAATTTGAACTAATAAATTTTAAGATTGTGAATATAATTTGTAACACCGAATATTGGTATTTTTCCTGTGAAAACTCAATATTTATTAGCTTACCTATTTTCTTTAATGCTTAATTTGTTTAGTTTGTTTCTTTTTATACGAAGATTTTATTTTCTTACCTGTTGATATCCAAGTCAGTTTATTCACTGTTTTCTCTGCTTATATGTTAATATGGAAATACAGTTAACAGTTAAAGTGTTAAACCTGTTATACAGTATAACATAAATATAGCAATATGGGAAAGTAATATCAAATTATAAAAAAGATTTAATAAAAAATTGATTAAATTAAGTAACAAATAAAGATATTCATTTGATCCTTTCAAAACTTTAATAGTCAAAGTAATTAATCTAGATGAAGAAAAAAATGATAACAAAAAAAATTATATACGAAAAATGTAATGATAATATTAGTTATTAGTAATGTAGATATTTCAAAACTCGAGTTTAGAAATATTTTTGTTTTTTATTGATAATTTTATTAATTATCTTAGCTAACATTTAACAAAAGATTGAATAAAAAAGAAAATTATAAGAAAAAATCAAAAATAAATAATAATTCTATCAATAAAGAGCTAGTTTACTTAGATAAGCAATACATTTGGCATCCCTATACCCAAATGAAAATTTGGAATAAACAAGATAATGTGGTAATCACTCATGGAGATGGATTTTATCTAGTTAGTGAAAATGGAGAAAAGTATCTTGATGGAATTGCGAATATGTGGTGTAGTGTATGGGGTTATGGTTCAAATCCTGTTATTGAAGCAACAAAGAGTCAGTTTCAAGAACTTCCTCATTCTACTTTATTCGGATTGGCAAATAAACCTTCAATAGTACTTGCTAAAAAACTTTTAAATTTGTCCAATGGAATGGGCAAAATTTTTTATTCAGATAATGGTTCGACGGCTATGGAAGTAGCATTAAAGATTGCTGTTCAATATTGGAAAAATAAACAATTTCCAAAAAAGAGTAGATTTCTCTCACTAGAGAATGGTTATCATGGAGATACGATTGCTACAATGTCCATGGGATATGTAGATAGATATTTCAGTCCATACAAATCATTACTAATTAGAACATTTAGAGCTCCTGCACCATCATCCTTTGAAAATAATTTAGATAATGTTCTAACAGATTCGGAGATAGTTGATGTCTGTATAGAAAAAACAGAATACATAATGGAAAAAAATGCAAAAAATATAGCTGCATTTGTAATGGAAAGTGGGGCACAGATAGCAGGCGGAGTATCCATTTATCCCAACACATACCAAAAAAGAATATCTCAGCTTTGTAAAAAATATGATGTTCTTCTGATTTTAGATGAAATTGCTACAGGTTTTGGAAGATTAGGAAACATGATAGAATATCTTGCACAAGATTCAAAACCAGATATTGTCTGTTATGGAAAGGCCTTAAATGGAGGCTATTTTCCCATTGCAGTCACTATGACAACTGATGAAATTTATAAAGAGTTCTTAGGTAATTATGAGGAA
>DATFBJ010000189.1:0-4396 GCA_035253885.1 Nitrososphaeraceae archaeon | reverse complement strand
TCCATCTTTTATTGAATTCTTTATAGCCTCTACTGAAAATTCAGCATTTTCATAAAGATGAGGATCTTTTTCTTTTCTTGTTATATAATACGTTTTCTTAATTTCTGCACCATGGTTTTCTGATATTCTTTTATATCTTTTACGAATTCTTTCAAATTTCTTTATATCTTCTTTGTTTTGTGAATTAAAATTATTTTCAAGCATATTATAAAGATCATTTATTAGCTTCAAATAGACTGTAAAAGCTTTAGACATTTTTATATTGTGCATTGTTTTATCACTAAACAAAATGTCACGTGTTCTATGTTGCACCTCAAACAAATTATCAGGTAAATTATCAATTTTTTTTGGATAATTTTCAACTAGAAAGATCCGTTTATTTTTTGATGGAGAAGCATCAATGACTTCTCTTAGCGGGGTATTACTAAGTAAACTACCATCCCATGCGAACATACCCTCTTCTACTTCTACCCATTGAAAATAGTAATTAGGATAAGCAGTTGCAGCAAGTATATGTTTTGGAGTTATTTGTTGCTTAGAACTATCAAATGCTAATGGTTCTGCTGTCAAAACATTAACTGCAGTTATTATTAAACGGCTATTAGGATTACCATTGGGTTGTAGTTTGTTAAAATCAAGATATTTTTCTAATGTTTTTATTAGTGGAGAATGATCATATAAATATGTCCATTTACTAGGATTAAAATATTCTGGATCATTGAAAGCATATTCTGGATTCCAGCGTGGAATAAAGACCTTATTATTTCCAAAAACTGCTGATTTATAGAATGATGAAATAGACTTGATTTGTGAACCATGAATATTTCTTGAATGATCTGCTATCGAAGTTAATGGATTTGTTAATCCATATGATAACCAATTAGTAAAAGGGGATGAATGAGAGTTTATATCACCTTCTGCTAGTTCTAACCAGAATTGTTCTAATGCCTTTTCAGGACTATATTTCTGTTTACTTCCAGCTATGATTGAAGCGTTTACTCCACCAATTGATGTACCAGCAACTATGTCTATTTTTATATTATTTTTTACAAGTGCTTTAAAAACACCGCATGCGAAAGCACCTAGAGAACCACCACCCTGAAGTATTAGAACATTTTCAATTTCATCTGATGGCATACCAAAAAATAATATTCATTATAATAATTTATAGCTAATTTAATATACTGTTATTAGTAATGAATTCTAAGACAAACAATGGCAATCTAAATCTGCCACTAGAATATATTTTAATAACTAACGAACTATGGGAAATAGATTACAACAAGGGTCATGCTACCGAAGTAAGTGAATTTAAAAAAAGAGAATTTCTTAAAAATATAATTGAATACTCTAATGGCACTATAGAAGATTTTTTAACTAAAGAAAGAGGATGCAGAGATATTCACTTTCACAATACGATGAATTTACCTCGTATACATATGAAAAAATATGGAAAAGATGTAAAAACAATATGCACTTTTAGAAAAGATGCACGTAAAAAAGTTACAAAGACATAACATAACAGCAAAAGCAATATGTAATTAGATAATAGTATTAAAAGTAAATATTATGTCAATCGTTGTCGTAATGACGAACTAGATGTTATTGAGCTTGTTTAGATATACATTGAGTACATGGTTATGACGTAGATGCTTTTACTACTCTAACAGTATTTGCTTATATTACAAGAAATCCTAAAGATTAAAACTTGTTGATTACTAGTTATAGAATGATAAATTGAATGGACTAAAAATAAAAGAATTAGAATGATATGAGATTATATTTATGAGTGCATATAATAATATTGAAGATTATAAGAGAATTTGAATTACTAGAAATCCAATTGAGAAAGTAATCAATATACAAATTAGAAAATTGTATTAATTCTTAAGTACTATTTGATTATTTTATAAAAATAGTTTATTATATATCTTATAGTACCAACAATGGCATAATATTCATTGAATGCGGACTGTAGATTATCATAATAATAAATCAATAATAGCTGTAGTAGATGATGAAAAAGATATAGTTACTCTCTTTATAGAAGTACTTCAAGAGAATGGTTATCATGTAATGGGATTTACTAATCCTCTTTTTATTCTTGATTATATTCGTGAACATCCTGACAAATTTAGTTTAATTATTGTGGACTATAGAATGTCTCCAATGCAAGGAGATGAATTGGCTAATGAGATAGCAAAAATAAATCCAAAAATAAAGATGATATTCTTAACTGCATATGATAAAATACCAAATAATTCTTTAAATATGGAAATTGTCAAGAAGCCAATAACGATAAGTATACTATTACAAATAATTAAACAACATCTTGTAGCTTAACATTTATTCTATTATATCTGAAAATAATCTAAATTACTAACATCGAATAATCTTTAAACTAATAAGATGGCATTCTTTTTTCCAAAACTAATTCATTAACCTTTTCTTTTAGATTTCTCAATAATATTGGTTTGTGTATTACATATTTTTCTATATTAGGAATTTTTTCCTTTAGTTGTTCTAAATATGATAAATCTGCGGTTATCAAACAGACACTAACTTCCTCATCAATTTTTTTCAATGCTTGAAACATTGAAATACCATCTATCTGTGGCATTTTTAAATCAAGAAGAATCAAATCATATTTACCTTTTTTAAAATAATATAATGCATCTAATGGCTTGGTATATGCGTCTATCTTGTAATTGTCATGTTCTAAATATAGTTTAAATAAATTATTGATATCTGGGTCATCATCTATTATCAATATTTTTGCCTTAGGATTAGTATAAATACTTATATTACCTCACAATAGACGGTAAGTAATATTACTTATTAGGCTTAGAGATAATTACAATGTACTTTTTATCTATTATTTGAAATGACATTTTAATCAATACAAAATTTATCTCCTTTTATTTTACTATCATTTTTTTGCTGAATACGGATTGTAATTATGATATAAAAAAAGTCAATTCATGACAATAAACAGAAAGCCATAATCTATTTGTCTAAACATTAATTTAGATTATGACTCCTAAAAAACCTTTATCCATATTCTAATTTTTTCAAAAAAGAATAGCACTCTAATAGTAGATTTCTAAAGTATTTGTTAATATTATACAAAATATTCGATGTTGATACTTACCTTTAAGTAGAATAGTGATATTTAATACATTATAGAAAAAAGGATGTATATTATGATAATGATAGGAAAGTGTGATAATAATATTCCCTAATACTGATAAAAAAGAAGATTATAACCAGCATAAACAAAAAGATGAAAACAATAATAATAGGAATTTTAACCTCAATAATGAAGATTCCATCTATAGAGAAGTAGTATAGCAGAAGCAAAAGAAACAGAAGAAAAGACTCTGGTATATCATGGAATTGAGGATGCAAATAATGTTATTATAAAATTTGTCAATAATACACAGAATAAACTAGATGCATGTCTAGATGCCAATGGACCTTCTGTAATGATTGATGTTCAACCAATAAAAGAAGCAAGAATCAATGCAAAAGACAGAGGAGTAAAATTTAGATATATTACTGATATTACCAAAGAGAATATTTCGTATTGTAGGCAAATAGTTAAAGAATTTGATGCAGAACTACGACATTTAGATGAAGTTAAAGGTAATTTTGAGATAAGTGATGGTGGAAATGAATACATAGCTACTGCTAGTTTACAAAAAGCAAAACCATTAAAACAACTCATTTATAGCAATGTAAAAGAGATTGGAGAACAACAACAATATGTATTTAATACTCTATGGAACAAGGCAATTCTTGCTGAGGAGAAAATAAAAGAAATTGAGGAAGGAATCATACCAGAATTTACAGATATAATTCGAAATGCTGACGAAGCACAATCATTGGAATGGCATCTTTTAGAGGCAACAAAAGAAGAAATACTGATAATATATTCTACTGTCAAGGCTTACAAGTTACAAGAAAGTTTAGGAGTAATGGATTATTTAGCTAAACTATCAAATAGTGGTATAAATGTTAGAATGCTTACTCCAAAGGATTCTTCTATTGAAAAATCGTTACAGAAATTGAAGGATACTAGTACTATTGATATAAAGTATCTTGAAACCGAAACAGGAATTAAAAACAAGTATTTGATTACTGACAGAAAAAATTCTCTTGTAATAGAATTAAAAGATGAAGATAATAATATAGACAATTATTACCATTTCTTGAAACGAAAAGAAGATGAAAACTATAAACCTATAACATCTTTACAAACAACATCAACAATACTGGGAGTAGCAATCTCTTCTAATACTAAGTCGACTGTTTTATCTTATATTTCAATATTTGAGACTTTATGGAAACAAACAGAGTTGTTTCAACAACTAAAACAAGAAGATACTTTAAAGAC
>DATFBJ010000188.1:0-2195 GCA_035253885.1 Nitrososphaeraceae archaeon | reverse complement strand
GCAAGGTATACTGAAATGGGGAATAAATTGTTCATTATAGTTCCAAAAAATTATCATAATGATCTCAAAAAAATGAGTAAACCTATAGAAGTATCAGTAGAGGAAATATCTGAATGACTTTAGAAATAATACAATAAACTGCTTATCAAATTACTAAATTATAATATTCTATATATAATGAATAAGGATTATCGTCCTATTCCTTATAATATAATTACGAATTTATGCATAATATTTTATTATTGTAAAAGTTCTTGTTTCTTCTTTCTGCCTGATCTATGACTTAAATATATAATACCAAATCCTCCAATAACTATTATCAATCCAATCGATCCTACTAATATTACAGATATTGGGATTGTCGACGTAATCCAAATAATACCGAATAAAACAATTAGTATTCCAAAAAAATATCCTACTATTTTACTTGCCTTTCCCATGTCTAAATGTCTAATATTTGGATTTTAAGACTTTAGTTAAATTTAGAAAATTAATTTTAGTAGTAGATTCTAATTATTGATTTTTCTTATTATTAATTTTTAAAGTTAAAATATAATCTCGAAATTTTCATAAGTTTGCAAGATTATAACAGTTATTCTATATTCTCCAACTTTTACCTATAGTTTTTAATAATTCTTTGACTTATTTATTTTAGCAATAGGAATATTTTCCTTAATTATATAGCTCATCGAATACAACAAGTCTATTTAGACTGAAATTTTTCACTATTATAATATGAAAAAATATTTATTAGAAGAAATTACAATCATAGAATTTTAATTTCTTCTAAATGATATTAAAAAGAGTAACATGTTAACAATACTGTGGCCTTTAATGAGAAACTAAGACTATAATAAGCCATCTTTATTATATGTATTTGTACTCACTATAAGAATATTATTACTGATTACCTTTTATACAATTAAGATAACTCTCAATTATATCTTTATAGAATCTTTGTGTAAGTTCTATGGATTTGATAAATGTATTCAAATTTTCAGTTATAATATTGTCTATTAATATTAGTGGGTCATCTCTATTGCCAATTAAACTAGCATACATATTTTTATTATCAAATGGATAATCTGTAAATCTTCTAGGACTACTAAAATCATTCCAGGATGAATTGAAAATATCTTGTAATATCTGAGAATATACTGAATTATAAGTATTTAACATATTTTTATGAAGTTCTAGATAATAATTTGTAATCTCTTTTGCTTTCCGAGTAGTTTGCTCTTGTTTGATGTTTTCATTCTCATTGTCATCTGCTAATTCTATATCTCTTCGATTGCTATCTTGGTAGATTATAGGTTGTGGTATTTTTTGTTGTACCTGTTGTTCTTCTATTTCCTTATTCTTTTCTTTTTTTGGATATTCTTTTTCAATCTTTTTTGTCTTCTTTGATTTGCTGGGATTTAAGATTTGTTTAGATGACAATGCAAAAATTATATAATATCTTACTTAAATAAATGGGGATAAAAATATATTAACTATTACTTAAAAAAAGCTAACTATATAAAAAAAGAATTTAATTGATATATATTTTCAATTTTATCCAAAATTACAATAATAATTTCTTTAATTTATATCACTGATCTTGCAGTTTTAAAAATTGAATATAATTCTAGTAATATAAATAATATAATAAACAATGATAATAAGGATCCTAATACATTAGACTCCATACCTTTTGCTGAATTAGGAGATTCTGATAATCTGAAAGTAGGTCAAATAGTTATAGCTGTGGGTAATCCTTTTGGTTTAATTGGTGGACCTACTGTTACAACTGGTATTATTAGTGCTTTGAATCGAAATATTCAATTTGAAAATGGAGTGATAGAATTAATTCAAACTGATGCAGCAATTAATCCTGGGAATTCGGGAGGACCTTTAGTAAATACCGATGGAGAAATAATTGCAATCAATACTGCTAAGATACCTTATGCTCATGGAATAGGTTTTGCTGTTCCTGTCAATACAGCCAAAACAATCTTAACCGTCCATGGTTAGGTGTTGCTACTATTAATATAACTAATAGAATAGCAAGATACTATCGATTACCAACTAATGAAGGTGCATTAGTAGTAAAAGTAGAAGAATATAGTCCAGCAGCAGATGCAGGAATAAGGCCAGGAGATATTATTGAAGAAGTAGATGAAAAAAGAATTGAAGAAATAACAGATCTTTCTTCT
>DATFBJ010000187.1:0-3936 GCA_035253885.1 Nitrososphaeraceae archaeon | reverse complement strand
TAAATTAATTCAAGAAAATTAAATAGTTCTCGTTAGTTAGTTTTTTACTATACCATTTAATTCGTTATAAATTTTCTGAATTTCCTTTATGGATGTATCATCATCTAGTGTTGTAGTATCTCCTATAGTTAAACCGCTAGCTATAGATTTTAATAATCTTCGCATTATTTTGCCGCTTCTTGTTTTTGGTAGCTTATTTACAAAATATACTTCACTAGGAGTAGCTATAGCCCCTAGATTATTTCTAATATGCTCAATTATTTCTTTACGTAATTGATCTGATTCTACAAAATCTTCCTTTAATACTAGGAATGCTACAATAGATTCACCTTTTATCATATCCGGTTTACTAGTGACAGCTGCCTCAGATACAGATTTGTGTGATATAAAGGTACTTTCTAATTCAATTGTACCTAATCTATGTCCAGAAGGTTTAATAATATCATCTACTCGGCCTAAAAGCCAAAAATAAAGCTCATCATCTATAATAGCATAATCTCCGGTAAAATAGTAATTCTTTTTCCAGTAATTATTTTTATATTTATCATCATCATTCCATAAAGTCATTAACATACCTGGCCATGGTTTTCTAATAACTAAATAACCCTTTTGATTTAGTGGTAAAGTATTTCCTTCATCATCTACAACAGCTAAATCTACCCCTGGTATAGGAAACATACCTGATCCTGGTTTCATTGGCAAAATATCGATTCCTGTACAATGGCTAATCATTGTCCCACCTGTTTCTGTTTGCCACCATGTATCTACTATAGGACATTTTTCCTTACCAATTATTGTAAAATACCACATCCATACATCTGGATTAATTGATTCTCCTACTGTTCCTAATAATCGAAGAGTTGATAAATTAAATGAATTTGGGATTTCGTTGCCATATTTCCTATACATTCTAAGAGCAGTAGGTGTTGTATACAAAATAGTTATTCCATATTTTTCTACAAGTGACCAATATCTATCTGGTTGTGGATAATCAGGTGTTCCTTCATATAGTATCTCAGTTACTCCATGCATTAATGGTGCGTAAACTGTATAACTATGACCTGTTATCCAAGCTATATCTGCAGAAGAGAAAAAAATATCTTGTTGATTAAAATCGAAAACCCATTTGACTGTAGAGTAGATATGTGTCAAATAACCTCCTGTACTATGAACAACTCCTTTTGGCTTAGCGGTTGTTCCAGATGTATAAAGTATAAAAAGAGGATGTGTACTTTCTACTAATTCAGGTTCACAATAAGACGATTGATTTTGAATTATTTCATGCCACCAAATATCTTTATTTTTCATCTTAACATCATTTCCAGTTCTTCGTAATACGACAACAGATTGTATTGAAGGCGTACTTTCTATGGCTTGATCAACAATTTTTTTCAATTCACCTATATTTCCTCTTCTAAATCCGCCATCAGCAGTAATTATGACCTTAGATCTAGCATCATTTATTCTATCTACCAATGCATTAGAACCTAACCCAGAAAAAATTACATTATGAATAGCACCGATTCTTGAACAAGCTAAAATTGCAATTGGAAGTTCAGGGACCATTGGCAAATAGATTGTTACACGATCTCCTTTTTTTATACCAAGATTTTTTAAGGCATTTGAAAATTGATTAACTTTTTGATAAAGTTGATAATAAGTTAGAGTTATACTTTCTCCATTTTCTCCTTCCCATATTATAGCAGCCTTATTTTTAATATCAGAATTAACATGTTTGTCTAGGCAATTTATTGAAGCATTTAGTAATCCATTAACAAACCATTTGGCGAATGGAGGATTCCATTCTAAAGTCTTATCCCAATGTTTATTCCATACTAATTTTTGCGCCTGTTCAGCCCAAAAATTTTCTATATTTTGCAACGATTGGGCTCTTTTAATATCAAAATTACTTTTATTTAATATAATTTTTGGATGAGAACTTGTAAAAGTTATGTCAGATGTCGAATTGTCTTTATCATTATACATTATATGCTATCACAGTTCTTGTTAATTAAAAACATTATTGCAATATACCATATTATATGTAAATGTTCTTTAACTAAAAAATTTATATATATTAAAAGGTATTTGTTATATAAATTAATTTAACTAACTAATTAATTAAAAATAATTTTTATATAAATTGAGTTATAATAGAGAATAATGTTATACTACATTTTGTCAATATATTAAAATAAAGAAATATTGTGTATGATGATCGTGAAATACAGAAGTAGAACAGAAATAGTAGCAATGATACTAGAGGCAGCTAATGGAGGAGCAACCAAGACAAAAATTATGTACAAAGCTTTTCTCAGTTATGCACAATTAAGAGAATATCTTTCTGTCTTGATAGAGAACAATCTGTTAGAATATATTGAGGGAACTCAAACTTATAAAACTACAGAAAAAGGATTAAACTTTCTTAAAATGCATAATGAAATTGGAGAATTATTACAAACTCCAGCAAAGCTCTAAATAATAAAAATAGCAAAATAAAACACAAACAAGTCAGTAACTAATAAACTACATTTTATTATTTTTTATTAAGATTTATATCGGTGTTATATATACGACATAGGGTTTAAATAGTTTCAGAAAGAATCGACAATTAGTGAATTAGATGCCAGTTGCAATTATTCCAGATGTTAGTGAACAACACTGTATTGGATGTGCACTTTGTGTAGAAATTTGTACATCTCTTGGTCCAGATGTCCTCAGAGTAAAACCAGTAGAAGGCTGGAAAAGAGGTAAAGCCTTTGTATTTTATCCAGAAAGATGCATCTCTGATGGTGCATGTATTGGTGTCTGTCCAACAAAGGCAATTTTCTGGATGAGACCAATGGAATACACACCGGGACAACCAATTCCATTAAAGAAATCAGGATTGTTTACAAAAGGTTGGGAAGAAGGTTAAAATCAACCAAAACTTTTACTTTATTTTTTTTGTTATTTTAGTTATTTTAATTATATAAATATAGAATATTATTATATATCTTATTGATGCATTCATTCACTGAAGAATCCTTTTCTGAAAAAGAAAAAGAGATACTTTTATCACATTTTACTAATAGCGATAAATCAATTTTTGCAATAATAACACCTAGACAAGTTGATCGAGGTGCACTAATGTCACGATATTCACGATCAGATAAAAGTATGCGTAGAATATTTTTAGATGAATTTGCAAACAATCCTAATCGTGGAGATGAATTTTATAAAAGAGTATTATTAGAATATGGTGATGATTCCGTTGCAGAATTAGGAGAAGCTCAGATTGCAATTGAATCTGTATCCAATATTGCAGCTAAAAACATAGAAGATCAAAGAATAGGTTTATCCTATTTAGAAAAATCATCAAGATATGTTTCTTTTGATAAGAAAATTAATGGTCAATATAAATATTTTAAAGAAAGAAAAATAATGAATTCTAATTATGCAGATATGTATTTAGAAGTATGTAACTATGCATTTGATATTTATTCTAAAAATCTAGAAGCTATGCAAAAATTTATTATGGAAAGAGAACCTATAGATAATTTTCAATTTTATGATTCTATTTCTAAACAAGATATATATTTTAATAATTTAAAAGAATTTGATGATATAAAGTCAGCTCAAAGAATATATAAAAGTACTATAAAAGCTAAATCTTTAGATATTTTACGTGGGCTTTTACCTGCATCTACTCTTACTAATTTAGGTATTACTGGTAATGGCAGAGCATTTGAATATCTTTTATCAAGATTATATGCTTCAAATTTAACTGAGATGAATATTTTAGCTGATCAATTATATGAAGAACTGAATTTAATAATTCCTTCTTTTGTTTATAGAATAAAAAATCAATATGGACTATCCATGCGAAATTATTTACGAAATACAAAGGAAATTATTCTTAAAATGGCTAAAGAACATCTTTCAAATATTAAAGTT
>DATFBJ010000186.1:0-5436 GCA_035253885.1 Nitrososphaeraceae archaeon | reverse complement strand
TTTTACCTATGATATTACTATTAAGCATATTTAAAATCAATTAAATATCATCCACTAATATAAAATTGTATAAATGTATATTCAAAATGAATATGTTGATCGAAAAGTATCTCTTAATCTAAAGAATGTTTCTAAAAAATATTTACAACCTCATACCAATAGAATACATACTGTATTTGAAAATATTAATATTCAAATTTTAGAAGGAGAGATTGTTACAATATTAGGAAAATCTGGATGTGGAAAATCAACTCTTCTCAATTTAATTGCTGGATTTGAAAATTCTTATGGAGGTGAAATTTTACTTACTGGAAAACCAGTAAATGATATCAGTCCTGAAAGGATAATGATGTTTCAAGAATCTGCACTTTTTCCATGGCTTACAGCTTATCAAAATATTGAGATTGCATTAAAAATGGCAAAAATTCCAAAAGAGCAACGTGAGGAAATAGTAATGCATTACCTTGAAATTGTAGGTCTTTCTGACTATTCTCATTCATATATTCATCAACTATCAGGAGGAATGAAACAAAGAGTAGCTCTTGCTAGAGCCTTATCGTTAAATCCTAAAGTTTTACTTATGGATGAACCATTTGCAGCTTTAGATATTACAATAAAAAAATCTTTATACCAAGAACTTTTGGCTCTACATAATAAACATAGAAAAACAATACTTTTTGTTACTCATAATATAAATGAGGCTGTCTTACTAGGAGATAGAGTTATTGTAATGTCTCCCCAAATATATGGTATAAAGAATGAATATGTTATTGATATTCCAAAAGACCAAAGAAGCGATAATAATCCAATTATAAAGAATATAATAAATCAAATTACTTCTGATCTTTATGCGAATAATTAATTTTTTATTTTTAAAGGTTAAAAACTTTGGAAACACAAATAAAAACTAAAACTCAGAAAAAAAAATTAAATCTATCAAAACGAGTCTTAAATAAAGATATATTAAATTTAGTTATTTTTCTTGGTGCATTCGTAGGATTATGGCAATTAGTTTACATGTTGGAAATATTTCCAAAACTATCTTTACCTTCTCCATTTGCAGTGGGACAAACAATTATTGAATTAATACTGGATTTTACTTTAATTGAAGGTACTGCCCTAACATTATGGAGATTATTCATAGGATTTATGACATCTATAACTCTTGGAATGAGTATAGGGCTACTCATGATCAAGTTTCCTCAATTTGGAAAAACTATGAGTTCATTTGCTGTTGGACTTCAATCATTTCCCAGTATTGCATGGATTCCATTCGCTATATTATTGATAGGATTTAATGACTTCGGAATACTTTTTGTTGTTATTATGAGTTCCATTTTTTCTGTAATGCTTTCAACCTATACTGGAATTAGAAATGTTCCACCAATATATTTACGAGCTGCTAAAAATATGGGTGCAAAAGGCTTTTCTCTATTCAGGCATGTATTAATTCCCGCTGCAACACCTTCATTAATAAATGGCATGAGACAAGCGTGGTCATTTGCATGGCATGCTCTTATTGGAGCCGAAATGTTAATCACAACACTTGTAGGTTTAGGCTATATTTTGTCAGTAGGGAGAGAGTTCTCAAATATGAGTCAGATAATTGCAACAATGATAGTAATTTTTGCAATAGGTTTGATATTTGATAGAATAGTATTTATAAAAATTGAAGAAAAAGTACGGGATAGATGGGGTCTAAATCAACAACAACAACAAAATACAGAATAATATCATTCACTATATTTTAAACTCACAGATATTATAAAAATTCTTTAATAGGTTTGTAAAATCTTTCTTTTTCATAATTTATATAGTCATTGTTATCGATGTAAAATAAGGATGTTAAAAAGCTACATCAGCCATAATCTATTATTGTAAACTAAAATATATAAAATGAATATATTTAAGACTCTGTATTAAATAAATTAAATAAAAGTTCCTTGTAACCCATTTATAGTAATATTTTTAGAAAAAAATTAAAATAACAGTATATTAGTTAGATAAGAGATATTATTCATTGAGTAATTCTCAGTTTTCAAGTTTTTATAATTGTTAATTTCCTATGTTTATAGAAAAATATTACTTTCATTTACATAAACTATCCTCAAATTATGAACAATAAAATTAAGATGTTTATATTCTATCAAAAAAGAATTATAGAATCACAAATTGTTCTAAATCATAATTACGTATTAAGTAGATCATATGTCTAAGTATCATATATTTATTTGTTCTTACACATATCCAAAATACTTATTATTTTCCTATACTACCAAATAATATATGAAACTATCACATATGCAAATGACTTTTGGAACTTCGACTATGAATTTCTTACTTATTTTGAGTCTTTTTATCTTAGGTATTGCAATTCATAGCAGTATTATTGTTGATGCAGAATTAGATTCTACTAGTTTAATAAATAATACATTATTTGTAACTGGATCAGCTACTACTAATATAAAAACTGATAAAGTTACTGCATCACTAGGTGTTGAAACAAATGATAAAACGGCAGAAAAAGCACTACTCTCAAATTCTTATTTAATGAACAAAATTATTAATGTGTTAAGAGGATCCGGAATTCAAGAAAATGAAACAAGTACATCATCGTTTACTATAAATCCTAATTACAATTATTCTGAATATGGATCAAAAGGAGATTTAATAGGTTTCACTGTATCAAATTCTATTCATATTACGAGCTCTAATATTGATCTTATTTCTCAGTGGATTGATACTGCAGTGCAAACAGGCGCTAACACTGTTAATGAAGTTTACTTTAGTGTATCTCCTGATAAATTGGACAAAATAAAGAATGTATTATTAAAAGATGCAGTTGCAAATGCTAAATCTAAGGCTGACATTGTTGCCGAAGCAGCTGGATTAAAGATTGCTGGAATAAAATCAATTACCATCGGAGAATTAGGAATGCCTCCGATACCTGGACAAGTTCCTGTATATTCTAAATCTGCTTCTTTTGATGAAACACCTTCGACGCCGATCATTGCAGGGGAACAGGAAATTTCTGCAACAGTAAGTATTGTTTATATTTTAGGCAGGTAAGTAAATATAGTTTTCATTCAATCATTTTTTATAATTTTCTTTATTTTAATTATTACTTAAAAATTTAATTTTATTTACCAATAGCATTATACAAATGGTTAATCTAATTCTTTAATATGTGATATTTGAGCTATAAGAAAAATTGTATTGTGTTTTTAATCAATTTTTTCATCAATTCTATATGTCTTCATAGAAGAGGGATGGAGCCATCAATAAAACAATATTATATTTTACAAATATTATACATACTTATACATATATTATCATATGATTGAAATAATCAAAAAGCTTATGGATAGATAGATAATTGTTATTTTTTGTCTCTCTTTTTTCCTTAAATTTAGTAAACTAGGATAATAATAAATCAAAGAGATGACATAGTATTATATTATTTATTTTATTATTATATGATGGCAACAACATTATTTCCATCAGAATTTATCTATCTTCTGACTGTTTATTATACAGGTGCCTTAATTGTCTCTATTGTGGTACTGTTAGTTACTATTAAAAAGAACAGATTTGAAGGTGAATATCAATTATATGCTAGAATCCTAGATGCTAGAACTAGACTTCAAAATACGGATATTTTTACTAGAATGGCAAAAGAGAGTTCACTTTATGCTGAAAGATTTAAGTTAGTTGAAGAACCTAAAGAATACTATACTATAATATCATTAATAGATACAATTGAATTTATTTATAGAATTAATAAGAAAAAAATGATTGATAAAGAATTATGGCAAAGATGGGAAAATCATGCAAAAAGTATGATGACTATTCCAAAGTTTCATAAAATCTGGTCTGCAACAAGAGAATTTCACACTCGTGATTTTGTTAATTTTATGGATGATTTATAATCAAATAAACTTTAAGAAAAGTATATGTATAAAATTAATTTTTTCATTATTATTATTTAATAAATCTACACAAATTCACTGATTGTATATTTTATTATTGATATCTTGTATTTTACCAAATTCAGAGCTTTGATTGTAAATCTAGAATTAACCAATTCGTGAGCTGAAGACAATATATATAAAACAATTTGAACAGTTATGAATTATAAAAATTTATTTTGCTAAAAATTAGATTCATAAATGAACATAGTTATTGCCGTAGTATGACTTCTAATTGGTCATTATCAATCCTATTAGAAACTATTCTCATGGTTGTAGCAGCAAAAGGTAAAGTTACAGTATTGACAAGCATCCCTCTTTCATGTTCCAAAGTTATTAATAACTCATCATATGTTTTTTTAACATCTAACTGAGCATTATTAGCAAAAGGGATCTTGAATCTAAGGATAATAGAATTATTGTCTTCCTCAATAGAATAAACTTTCTCGTGAAAGAAAATGTGAGAAGGATCATCTTGACCAAAAATGTTAATACTATGTTCTTTTAACATTTCAATACCTTCAAGTTCTTCTTTCATATGTTCTGCTTCTCTACAGGGTAGAGGAAAAAAATTCAATTTAATTTTCTCTAAAAGCATTATTTTTTCCCTATTAGTAAAATCAACCTTATTTATGATCACAAGATCAACATTTATTCCAAATAGGTTCGCAGACATTAGCGCTCGTTTTGCATTTCTTACACTAAAATTATTTAAATTAGTGACTAGTCGCAAACTAGTAATAGTTTGATTTGATATTATATTAAATAAATTATCAAGACGTTTTAGTATATCTGTTTGAGCTGTAAATGAATCTAGGTAAGTATAATAACTGGACATTGGCTTAAACATCTTTGCAAATCCACTAAAGATAGTAGTTAATCCTGTATGTTTGCCCATTGATCCAATTACTTTTGGAAAATATAGAAATTTTAATGCCTCTCCAGAAGCAGGCATATCAAGAACAATTATTTCATAATTATTTTCTCTTACAAATTCTTCAATTTTTATTAAAGAAAAAAGCTGAGTCATTCCTGGCAACATTGCTATTTCATAGGCAAGATTTGAATTCATTCCTTTACCAATAAATGAAGAGCTTATAGATGAAATAATATCCATATAGTTTTTACTTATTTCAAATAATGGATCAATCTCGATTGCTTCTAGGTTTGAACTAATTTTCTTGGTACAATGTCCTATTTCAATACAGAGAGCGTCACTAATTGTATGTGCAGGATCGGCGGATATCAAGAGTGTTCTATAACCTTTTTCTGCTAAACTAATTGCCGTTGCACATGATGTTACAGTCTTTCCAGTACCTCCTTTCCCTGTGTATATAATTAACCTCAACTTGATTTAATAACGTATAATAATACTTATCAAGTTTTCAACTGAAAATACATTTCAAAAAATAAGAATGCTATGTTTCCAATATTTTATTGAAAATATAGTATAATACATATAGTATTA
>DATFBJ010000185.1:0-3100 GCA_035253885.1 Nitrososphaeraceae archaeon | reverse complement strand
AATGAGACTAAGAGCATCGCATCCAACTTCAGTAGTTATATAAAGTAAATGATTTTTATCTAGAGGCATAGTAATACGTTTAATCTTTTCATATTCTGCAAAAACAAATTTTCCTTTTCCGATCTTTTTTTCTAGGGTACTTCGTATTTTCCAAGCGCTAACTGAAAATTGAATAGAATGTTTGCTTTGTTCTGCTGTTAGTAGGTTTGTAACTCCAGGTCTATGTTCAGAAAAAAGAATCAAGCCATCAGTAGTATCAAATATTGTTACAAAACGAATATTTGGATCAAGATACAGTATGTCTTTTCCTATATTCTTATAATCCATTATTATTATAGTTTATATAAGTTCATATAAAAAGTTTGTAACAAATATATAATTGAAAGAATAAAAAGAATTAAAATTTGAATTTATCTTAATATAAAGAATGATTTATCTGTGATTATAAATAAAAATTGCTTTTATTATTATACTCCATCACTTTTACTTCTTTTATTTTCTATCTCTTTGTTTTAGTCTTGTGGAAACCAACATTGATATTTATTATTCATCATTATATAATTTATTTTTAAAAGTATCTAAACCTTGATCAATACTATGAAATTAATTTTGATCAAGCAATAAAGGTTATTATTTTTTAACTAATATCATCATAATATTGATATTTATAACCAATTATAAAGAATAAATATTTAAATAAAATTTGAAATAGTATTAAAGCAACGATAGTTAACTAAAATTATTCTGAAACTGAATTGAATCAGTCAATATTAATTTAATTATATTATAAAGATCTATCAATAGGTGTCTTATATAAGGGAACTTTAAATTAGTCATTGTTTAATTAGAATATATTTTATTCTCAAAATAGATAATAAACATTGTTTTTGTAATATTAGATATAAATAAATAAAATCTTTCAAAAAAACCTTTATACAAACTTATGGCAAAAAGATGACTATATTTCTTGGATTAGTTAATGAATTGTTTATTTACTCAGATATATTATTATATATTATGGTTATAAAAGATAACACTGTAAATATTGAAATACTAATAAAATTATACAAAATTTATGATGGACATAGAGATGCACTACTTTGGTTTTTAGAAGAACTAGATGTGGATAATTATGAGGAATACATACAAAAGTATGGAGGTTCTTCTATCCAAAGGTCTTATTTTATTGCTGTTTGTGGTTTTTTTGAATTATCAGGTGTTATTGTAAAACATGGAATGATAGATTCTGACATTTATTTTGATATGTTCAATCCAACTCCCTTTTGGAATAAGGCAGCATTAGCAGTAGAAGGAATGAGAAAAAAGAGGCCTCATATTTATGAGAACTTTGAAATGTTAAATAATATGAGATTAGACTGGACAAAAAAACGAAAGAACAATAATAAGAAAATATAATATAATATCTAGAATTTTTTGAATTTCTTCAATAATGATTGAGTCATTCATTAAATTTTTATTCTTTGATTGATTTAAAAATTGTTTTAATATCAATAAATTATAAGCTTTTGAATACTAATGGATTCCACCAGAATGAATGATATGTTCTCATCTTTTCTAACTATTGATTGAGAAAAAAATTTTTCAACAACAAGTATATTTGTCATTTGTCATCAGAAATGTAGATTCCTAGGATTGTTTCATACACTGAATCCTATACAAAACCTTAACCAAAAGTGTTGGTCATCATCAAATAATAGTTTCATCTATCTCTACTATGAATGCTATTACTCTCTTCCTTTTGTAAATTTTATACTTTGCAAATCTCTGAATATAATTTCATACAGATTGTAACAAAATTGTTAATATTTAGATGTATTAGGTAGTCTGTGATCAAGAAAAATAATATTTTATTTAATAATAATAATAATTCTTCTATTTCCTTTGGTTATTATACTCTTTATTCTTTAAATATATAATAATGGTAACAGAGATTGCAATAGGACAGATTATCCAAGATTTGTCAGTATAATGGAAAAATTATGGTTAGTCTCATATTGTTGTAAACAATTACATATCTTTAATTGTATACTAGAAGTTTCTCAAGGCTAAAGTGAAGAAATCAGAGAAAGTTAAAAAATTTATTGCTAGAAGCTAAGTTACTTTTACAGCAAAGAGTTTATTATTAATCATCAATTAAACAACTTTTTATTACAATTGAAAATTATTATTTAATACAAAGATACATGGCGTCGTCATCATCATCAATAGTAAATGATAATAATGATAATAGTAAAATCCTCTATACTTTTTCTAAAAATCTACTGAATTCACACAAATCTATAAGATGGGTTGGTATAATAGATCAAGATGGTATTACTATAAATGAACAATATAGAGAAGGATTAAAGCCCTTCCTTACTATAGAAGAAAATCATGAATTTGCAAAAGATTCAATAACTAGATATAAAACACGATTAAAACTTGAATCAAAAATGGGTAAATTAACCTATTTGTTTAGGAAATATGAAAAAATGAGTAGATGTATAATCCCAATCAATGAAATATATTATTTGTTTTTTGCTATGGATTTCGAGGAAAATAATTTTGATCAAATAATAATGGAAAGAATTATCCCTTTAATTAAGGAGGAAAAAGATAAATTTATTATTAATAAGAAAGAATAAAAAAGTTATTAGCTCAATTCCTTTTTATATAATGAATTTATGTAATAGATATTATTATTAACATGTTTTTAAATTTAAGTTATGACTTAACTTTTGTATCAAAACTAATGTCTAGCATTGGTCATTATCTTATCTAGAACTTTTAATTTCAGTTAGGAATTAAATGCTACTATCAATAATAATAATTTATTTCGTATTGATAATTGTAGATTATAAACTACTTAATTTTGTATATTTAATATAATATTCAAATATTGTCTATAATTCCATATCCTTAATTTTAAATTCGGGAATAATAGAATTGCAATAATAATTCCTATTTTTAGCCTTTTTTTATTTTATCTTAGATAAAGCATATTGAATAATATATTTATGATCTTCAAATCCTTTAGATTTATAATAGTATTTGTTTATCATATACGCAATTACAAATCAAATGATACTATTGACAATTT
>DATFBJ010000184.1:0-5573 GCA_035253885.1 Nitrososphaeraceae archaeon | reverse complement strand
GCTTTGATTATCTTTGCCATTCTTTCTACTGGTAAAGCCATACTCATTTTTGTTGAACCTACTAAATCAGCATACATTACAACAAGAGAAAGTTTAGAATCAACATGATTGAGAAGAAAGTCTTGTCCTCTCTTTATTGATGTATTGTATTGATAACGCTCATATAAAACACTCCAAAGCCTATCTTGTCTTTGTGAGAGTAATGTTTGTAAGTCATAGATGGCTTTGTTTTTAATAGAGGATAAGGTGGAATTTTCATTCGTATCCCTGTCTGTATTGCCGTATGTATTATCATTTGTATCAATCATTCTTTCTATTATTTTTTCTTTAATTTCCTTCTCTTGATTATTCTTTATATCTATTGATTTTTCTTGTTGTTGTTGTATCTTGTCACTTTTACGCTTGTTATTATTACTAATATCTCTTTCATGATTTTCATTTTTTTTATCTGCTTCCATTAAAAGACCTCATAATAAAATTAGATAATTATTTAATTTAACTATTTAGAATAGACAAAAGAATAAGATCTTTCATTTTTAAGAAATTAGTATTATATCATAATAGACGCCTTAATGAGATTATAGTATTACGAATTGTCTATAAATATTGGTAGAGATTTGCTAAATTCTTGAAAGCATACTACATTTCTCTATGTATTAATATGCTACTTGATTTGGTAACTTGTATTTAGGTTCGGTAGAAATGTTGATTCCAACACCATGCCTATTATTATTATTAATTCAATTGTTAATGATATAATATATAATTAAAATATCAAATAATATAATTATTACAGTCAACAAGGATTGAATTGTAATATAGAAGAATTCGTTTCCTTTCTATTTAGCTTTTATCTTGAAACATTTCTTAAAATTGTTTTTGAAAATAATGAAATAAATAAATTGATTAAATATATGCAATAGATTAAAATTTATAAAGTTTTTTTAACTTTATAATGATCTAATACAAGATATGAAAAGATATTACAACAACAACATCAATATCAATAAGAAGTAATAATATATAATAAATATGTGGGTGTTATACAGAGGCTACAATATACTAACATCATCCACATTATCTATGAACAAGATATCATCAACAATGAGTAACGGAAATCCAACATTGGAGTACTTGTGTGTCTCTGTAATGACATGTACTGACGTTGTATATACATTATAGTAGCAAATAATAATAAAAGCAGATAAAATAAAAGATTATTGATTTATTTATTTTATATTATTTTATTCCGTTTACAAACTTTGCACATTCATAACATATCTTGTGAGCATTATTTACAATGATCTATGTCATGTCTTTCACATTCTTTGGCATATATTTCACAGATGTGTTTGGCATAACTATTATCACAGGATGTGTACTTTGAAGCAATCTACAAACATCTGCATAATAAAATAAAGTTCTATGCATTTTAACATCATTTTTTCATTCTCTTCTCTTAAGCAAAGAACTCTAATATTCATAGGCATTGGCACAATGATTACAAGCCTCAATATATTCAGGATATCTTGGATTATGAAATGTGCTTGTTGTTCTAATATTTGAACTCATTATGATATACAAATCATTATTTTGTTAAACAGTTGTATTACAATTTTATAGTTCTTAAATTAAAATTCATTTAAAACTTCTTAGTCACATAAGAGAAGAGAAAACAAGGAAGTCTAATAAATTATAGTCATATTCCATAAAAAAACCACTTATTGAAATTCTATTTTACTTTACTATCATCCCATGTCGAAAAATAAAATGGAGAAATCTCAATAGCAACTGATTCACCACTTTTGGCAAGATTAACCAATTCCTTTGCCATTGGATGCTCTAAACTTCCAAGATATTTCTTCATATTTCTTTCACAAATTGGAACAATACTATCAATATCTGAAATAATATCTACCTTTGCTTTTCCCCTTACCCCTTTGTATGGAATATTTGGTTCATCTATACAAAAATATACTATTTTATTATTTTCTAAATTCTTTTTTTTCTTTGAATATTTAGATGTTTCAATGTAGAATTTTTGATTTGATGGATCAAAATAATACCAGACAGGATGAATATTTGGTTCATTCTTTTCATCTAAGGTAGCAATATAGATATTTCTTCTTCCAGAAGTAAGAAATGATATAGTTTCATCCTCTGTCATCGGTTGACTGAAACCAGGTCCAGCATTCAATATTTTCATATCATATCTTTTTATAATAATATAATATTAAGATGTTGAATATGATATTAGAGACTTATTCTTTCTGATCTAAATGGTAATCAAATCAATAAACAGTAGTTATCTTATCTAGCCACTGTATATATCATATATCCGTTATAAAATAAAAAAATTGAATATATTATTTGATAAAATTATTGTTAATCTACAATAAATATATTTACTAGTAACAATAATTAAGTGCATTTTTTCAGAAGCAGGAATTATTTTTAATTTATCTTCAATGTCACATCTATGGAATCAAGAACTTATAGAATTTTAGGAAAGTAGGATAATTATAGAGATATTAATCAGGTATTCCACCAATACAAGCGCAGTAATCAAATTCATCTATTCGGGAATTACAATAAATGCAATAACCATATCTATTATAATCTACATCACTAGAATATTTTCCAAAATTCTTAAAGTGATCATCTAATTCCTGTGGTATATTATCGATAGAAATATCAGGATTCATATGTATATATATTCTATTAGTTAACATAGTAAAAAAATATTTATAAAAATTTCAAATGAATAAATAATTTACTTAATTATTTCCATTCCTAAACCTTTTCAGTAGGATTTCCAGATTCGTCTATTTCACTTTCAAAAACTCTTATTTTGTTGTTTAAAAATGAAAGGTTTCCATTTGTTGATATTGATGATGATTTATAAAATACAGCTCCAGGAAAACTAGCACTGACTTGTTCTTTAGAATGTCCTATTCCATACTCTAAATGTTGCAGTATCTTCTCCATCCTTGGTAGTTATTATTCCTTGTCCTTAAACATATGTTACATTTTTATCTACAGTAGGAATAGTCCAAAATGTTCCTAGAATTGTAATCTCAATATCTTTGAATTTTCCTTCTTCTATTATAGAATGTTCTACTTTGTATTCATCTGCATTTAAAATTCTGGAATTTGTAAGTTGCATTTTATTTCAAATAATAGTTCTCCTAAAATAGTTAGCGTTTATCTAATTGCTTCATCTATATAAAGAAAGTCTATAGTTATTCAAAATTATGATATTATTAAGTTACATGAGAGTATAATATTATTTAAATAATTTAATAATAACAATGATTAAGATAGACAGAAAATGGAATATTTATTTTATTAATTACCATTAATTTTCTTGAAACTCAATAACAATATCCAAAACAAACTAACATTAACAAATAAATCAAATAACCATTAATAAAAATTATTGATCTTCTAAATTGATTCTAATATAATTGATAATGTTTTGGTAATAACTTTAAAGATATTAACTACTTAGGGAATTAAATCAAACTTATTCAAATAAATGTTAACATAACAATTAGAATGAATATCATTGAAATTTAGAATAAAATGTTCGTTTTGTAAACAGCCATTGATTTATATCAATAAAATAGAACGTAATACTGGTCAACAAATGATACTTTATAAGTGTAGAGAATGTAAAATCAAATACAAAGAATTTATTTTAGATGGTAAAATTATAAATAATTATTAAATATGTGATCATTTGATAATTTGATAAATTGTATGAGTTTCATTTACTTCAATTCATTTTTATAAATGGGTAATAATGTAAACTAATTCGAGTGAGACTCTCCTCGAGGAGTTAGTTAGGGGTTTAAAAAACTTATTCAACGTGAATTTCATTAGTATATTTTGCAATATTAAACTCAAATCATTTTTCCATAGCTTAGCATGTATTTTGATATAGAAAAATAAAAATAATTAATTAATTCATTATTTTTCATTTAGGAATTATACATAATCCTGTTGGCTCAGATATCATACATTTGTTTTGGTAATATTGATTATAGTTTGAATTTACTTCTAAACCATTAGCATTATTTATATCAACTGCATTAAATAAAGTATTAGAAGTTATTTTATTATGATTACTTGCTTCATCTACATATGTTCCTACATTAGATCCTTCAATATTATTTGCCTCTATTGAGGATTGATTGGTTTTAGCAAGAGTTATTCCTGACATTTCATTATTAGTTATCGAATTATTTCTTAAAATAAGATTATTATTTGACGGAGCAGAAATACCCATATTATTTGAATATACATCATTATTACTAATTTCAATATATGAACTATCACTAGAGAATATTCCAATTTCATTGTTCTGAAGATTAATTGAATTTATGACTATATTATTCGAATCAAGAATACCTATTCCATTATGAAAATTGGTTATAGTTCCAGGGCCTTTTATAGTAATGCTGGTTCCTATGACTCCTATTCCAATATGATCTAAAGCTTTTCCTGGTCCAGTAATAGTTTTACCATTTAGATCAATCGTAATTCCATTTCCAGATACAATGAGGCCATCGCTATAGCAATTAAGGTTATTTTCAAGTTTAAAATCTCGCTCTATTGTAATTGAACATGGTGATATTTGAGTAATTGAAATATTTCCTTCTTTTTCAAAAGGTATAGAATTAACATTAACATCTAATTCATTTTCCATTGTTTGTGCATTACTAGAAATATAGTAATTAGGTATGTATAAAATACTATAAATAATAGGAACAAAAATCAAAAGGAGAAAACCATAACCCTTCCCAGTAGTAGTAGAAGCAAGAGGCCTATGGTTAGATTTCAATATGGTTAACATAAGTAAGTTAATCAGTATAATATAATATTTAAAAAATTGTGTGTGGAAAATTTAATTAATTTATCAGTAAAATATAATATTGTCATAGCCATCTAAATACTAAACCCAATGTAAACGTAGATAGAAAGGCTATGACAACAGGCATTCTTTATGATTCAATGCAGTTTAGCGAAATTATTGTAATTTAAAATTTGTATTCATGTTATTTAATACTTTTTTACTAGTAATATCGTAAATATATATCATATATCACTACTAAAGAGTAATTAATTATATTATTGCCATAGCCTGGACTATCAAATGATCTGGTATCTTTAGTTAGAAGATAGGTCCAGACTATGACTTTTTGTTGCAATCTTCCTTCTTCGGTGATGTTTGTTATGCACTAATAATAAAGTATTTATCATTTGTGAAACAATTCTTTTAGAGGTTTTAAATAATTATTCATTAGTCATAGCCTGAACAACCAACAGATAATTTTCAGGGTTTATTGATTGGTTAGCCCAGACTATGACTACTACTATTGACTTGTCCTCTTTTGTTTTTGTTAGTTTGCCTAGATTCTATGAATTATTGAATGTAAAAACTTTGATAAGATGATTTATTTATTAATTTTTTAATTCTGTTATTTATGTTGAATATTTGTTTTTAGTCTCATAATAATGCTAGACTAATAAATTGGTTAATTAATTAATTAATTAAAAAAAGTATATGT
>DATFBJ010000183.1:0-10732 GCA_035253885.1 Nitrososphaeraceae archaeon | reverse complement strand
AATTTCTTTACCCTCAATATCACCTACTGGGCAGATATTTTCTGGAGAATAGGGCTTAGCTATAATAGGATGCAAAGAGTTAATATCGTAGGTAAATCTCTCGCTATACTCTGCATCCTCATCACTTTTTACAGGTAAATATTGATCTGCAGTTCTTGTTTTAAGATAATCAAATGTAATCTCATCAGGCTCAATAATGCCATTTTTAGCACCTGCCTCCGTGGTCATATTAGTCAATGTTAGCCTTTCTTCCATAGGCATTTTGTCCACTATTTCTCCAGCAAATTGCATTGCTTTATAATTTCCACCATCAGTTCCAATATCTCCTATTATTTTTAATATCATATCTTTAGCCATGATGTAGTCTGGTTTTTTTCCTTGTATTTTAAAAAGTATTGTTTCAGGTACTTTAAACCATATTTTTCCATTCATTAATACATAAGCAATATCAGTATGACCTAATCCAACAGCAAAAGAGCCCATTGCACCTGTTGTATTTGTATGAGAATCACCTCCAACATAAATTTCACCAGGCAAAATTAATCCTTCTTCATGAGAAAGAGTATGACAAATTCCATATTGACCTAAGCCATATTTATAATGTTTTTTTATTTTGTATTTATTAGACCATTCAGTTAATAATGCAATATTATTGGCTGAAATCCTATCAGAAGCAGGAACAAAATGATCTTCACTTATCCAAACACGATCAGGATCCCAAATGCGGTCTAGAGTTTTCCCTTTTTTTTCCCATTCTGAAAAAACTTTAATTACACCTGGTCCTGAAACATCATGTATCATAACCTTATCAATATTTGCTATAACTACATCATCAGGAGAAACTTTATTTTTATGAGATGCTCTAGCCAAAATTTTTTCCGTGATAGTCATTCCCATTTCTTTAATATCAAATAAAATGTGTTAATGGCGAATAAAAACTTTAAAAAAACTAATAATGAGATATTATATCATAAAGAAATATTGATCAAATTAAATCCTATTAAAATTAAAACTAAAAGAAAAATCTTTGATCTTTTTGAAACAATAATATCCTCCAAATTTAAATTTAGAGATTATGATATTTTAGTAATTTCAAGTAAATTTGTTTCTATGAGTGAAGGATCAGTATTAGATCTTCGAAAAATTAAACCTAGTAATAAGGCAAAGGAACTTGCCGGGATTTATCAAATGGAGCCTACCCTTGTTGAAGCGGTAATAAGAGAATCAGATATTATTTTTGGAGGTTTACCTGGATTCTTATTAACAATAAGGAATGGAATCCTAGCTCCCAATGCAGGAATTGATAAATCCAATGTCCCTTCTAATAATATTATTTGCCTTCCAAATGATGCATTCTTATCTGCTGAAATCTTAAGATTAGAATTTCTTACGATACTGGGCAAACGTGTTGGAATAGTTATTTCTGATAGTAGACTAATGCCAACTAGGATTGGAACTACTGGAGTTGCTATCGGTTGCGCAGGGATAGAACCAATAGAAGATCAAAGGGGTAACAAAGATCTATTTGGACATGTATTGAAATATACACTTAAAGCAACTGCAGATTCATTAGCTACAATGGGAACATTTGTAATGGGAGAAAGCAATGAATCAATTCCAGTTGTTGTGATTAGAGGTATCAATATTTCCTTTACTGATAGAAAGCTTTCATGGAAAGATTTAGCTATTGATTATAATACAGATATTTATTTTCGTAGTATCCAAAAATCTCGTATTCTATAATAATAGTATATTATTTTCATAGCATTTTAATATAACCCTGATCTCAAAAATTTCAATAACTACATGTCTGAATTCCTTACACGATATCCAAAAAAAATGAATTTTTTAAAGGGATTACAGGAATCTATTAAATCTGAAGATATACAATTTGACCATCTCAGCCTGTTGGTTAAGATAAAGAAAGATGAAATTATTAAAGCTCTTATTTTAGAGGGATTCACTAAAGTAAAGTTTGAAAACAAAAAACCAGGGCAGATCGGTAATGGATTTACAAAGAAGTTAAAAAAACCATGGGAAATACATATTAGATTACTATATATGCATCAGGGATTGATTGCAATCCAAGGAGAAGTTGAAATTTCAAGGAGATATATTCAACATATCAGATCTGTACGTGCTCCAGTCATATATGAAATAGAATCAATTTTAAAAAAACATAGGATCGAATATAAGATTTGGAATGATAAGGTACGTGATTATATAACAAATATTATTGAAAATCATCAAATAATTCTCAATTCACCAAAATTACCTGCAATGCCTTGGATTTTAATGATAATTTTTGGTTCCATGATTGGCTCATTACATGGACTAAAATTATTTGGGATTTTTTAAATTAAGAAATTCTTTTATGATGTTACATAGTTATTATTCATAATTAAGAATGGGAATTCCAGAAAAAATCAAAGAAATAGAAGACGAAATTCATAAGACTCAAATAAATAAGGCAACGGAATTCCACATTGGACTTTTAAAGGCTAAGATTGCAAAACTTAAACGAGAATTAGAAGAAAATAGGCATGGCAAGACTGTCTCAAGTGGCAAAGGTAGTTCAGGATATGACGTTAGAAAAGAAGGGGATGCTACTATAGTGTTAATTGGCTTTCCAAGTGTAGGGAAATCAACCCTATTAAATTGTCTGACTAATGCTAATTCAAAAATAGCTTCATATCAATTTACAACACTTACTGCTATTCCAGGGATGATGGAATACAGAGGTGCAAAAATACAAGTAATTGATTTACCCGGAATAATTAAGGGTGCAGCTTCAGGGAAAGGAATGGGTAGAAAAGTTCTCTCAGTAGCTAGAAGTGCTGATTTGGTATTAATAATCGTTGATGTTTTTCAACCTACTCATTATTCGATATTGGTAAAAGAATTATCAGAAATAGGTATAAAGGTTAACAAAAAACCACCAAATGTTCACATACACAGAATGGAAAAAGGAGGAATTTCAGTAAGTCTAGATCAAGATTCGCAAATTTCAGAATCAATGGTAAGAGAGATGTGTAGGATTTATGGTATACATAATGGTAGGATTACAATACGAGATCCCAATTTGACTGCTGATGATCTTATCGATGTACTAGCTGGAAATAGAGTATATCCTCAATCTATAATCGTTTTAAATAAAATAGATTTAATAGATAAACAGGCCCTAAATACCATGCTTCCATTTCTTGGAGAAAATGTTATACCTATTTCAGCACATTCAAATTTAAATATTGAAATACTTAAAGAATCCATTTTTAACAAATTGGAATTTATTAGAATTTACATGAGACCTAAAGGAAAAGAAACTGACTATGAGGAACCATTGATAGTAAGAAAAGGAACAAAAGTAAAAGACATTTGTGCAAAACTTCATCGAACAATGTTACGTGATTTCCGTTTTGCATTGGTTTGGGGAAAAAGCGTTAAATTTGAAGGACAAAAAGTAGGACTTGATCATCTATTAGCTGATCAAGACATTTTAACAATAATTAAAAAGATAAATGCTATTTAGATAATATTTTCTTTTTAAATGGAAGAAGAAGAAGAATCTTTTCCTTCTATTTTATCTTTTTCATCGTTTCTCTTTCTGAAATTTGTATAAATGAGTATTCCAACTATTCCTGCTATTATAATATAGTTGACTGGAGGATTGAGATATTTCAAAAATAAGCCAATCTTTGGAACCACATATGCTACTGTACCAATGTAGTCTTTTTCTCTTATAGGAAAGTCTGTGCCAGGTATAAGGCCCTGATTTGCATCACCCTTAGTTACTATTATTTTTTCACCAAATCTATCAGTCATATCTATAATTCTATGAACAATTACCCTATCACCGCCTTCTGGTCTATTAAATACAATTATGTCGCCAATCTTTAAACTATCAAATGTGTTTCCATCTTTTACTAATAAAATATCCCCTATATTCAATACTGGAATCATACTTCCACTTGAAACAACGTAAAATGGATTATCTACATTAAATACTACTTTGACAGCAAACCATATCAAAACTACTCCAATAACTATTATGGCAATATCTTTTATTATGCTAAATTTTTTATCCTTTTTCTCTAGCAATTCTAATTATTTTTCAAATTATTTGTTACATAAACTTTTAGATTAAAAGTTATATATGGCAGCTCAGTCAAATGCCTTTATTACATATATTATTTCAAGATTAACTCTGATTCCTCATAGCTGCATATATAGTAAGTATAATTGGATTATTTAATATGATAGTCTATTGCCTTTTTTGCTATTGAATCTACATATGTATTTTTACTTCTAGGTATATGTTTATAAGAAATAGTTTTAAACTTTTTTTCTAAATTATTTATCTCCCTAAATAAGATTTTTAATTCTTTTTTCCTCATTTTCTCCTTAAATTTTCTTTGTTGAACTACACTTATACTATCTGTATGAATACTAACTTCATCATCTATTTTTAATGCAAATTGGAGAGCTCTTTTTAGTGCAACATATTCAGATAAAAGATTTGATTGAAATCCTATAAATTCACCATAATTCAATATTAAATTCTTATTTCTAAAAATTAAAATTCCTATACCCGATGGTCCTGGATTCCCTCTTGAGGCACCATCTATGTTAATAGTAAGCACTCTATGATAAATTAGTTGATAACTGATTTATGAATTTTTTTCATATTTTTTTACATATAATAATTATAGTCATTCAAAATAGGGTCTATAATTATCAACCAATTCACTTAATGGAAATTTTTTACCACCTACAATCTTGAGATCTATATTTGTCTTTCTGTTTTTATCGATATCAATAATATTATATGAATTTTGAAAAAACCCTCTAAATCTTGTTGATGAAGTAGTTCCTGCGTAAGCTATTTTTAATTTTCTTAAATTCCAGATCCACGGCCTATGTTTATGGCCACACAAAACTAGATCTACTGAAGATTGTAAAATTGATCTTAAGGCATCTCCTGCATCATAAACAATAACTTTATCCGTTCCAGTATCTGGTATGCTGATAAGATGATGATGCATTACAATTATTTTTAGTTTGTTATTAATTTTTGTTAATGTTGTTTCCATCCATTGATTCTGTCGATGTCCTACTTCTCCTTCATCTCTATCAGGACGTGCTGTACTTAAAGTTAAAATAACTATATCATCGAATTCATTTATTTGATTTTTAGATGGAAAATATTTTTTAAATAATAAATATCCAGTATGTCGATAATCATGATTTCCAGGTATTATAATCTTTTTTTTACAGTCAAATCTCGATATTTCTTCGTGAGCCTTCTCAAATTGAAATAACAATCCATCATCAGTGAGATCACCAGTAATTATAATACAGTCAGGTTTCATTTCAGAATTGATCTCATTAACTAATAAATCGAAAATGTTTTGTTTGAAAAAACCACCAACATGAATATCAGAAATTTGAACTATTCTCATATTCTTTTTCTCTATTTTCTGGGCTTATTAAATAATACATAATTTTTTCTTTTATACTATGCAACTTTCAAAGATTTCTAATTGATTATTTAAACAGATTTAGAAAGACTCTAATATTGAAATTTCAAGATTTAATTTACAAATGCCCAAACGGCGGTTCAAACCAACCAAGCCAACAAAAAAGATAGGTAAAAAACAATTACTATTACCTCCAGTGATGATTGGTGTTGCAACTTTGGCAGGAATAATAATTATGCAATTATCTCCTCCTCCTCCTGTTTTGGACATTTGCTTAAAGGCTCATAATGTTGAAACTTTTAATATTTATCCTATTGTACAAATTTTTGAGGATGATAAACAAAAATTCTTACCTGACGGAATAGGTAAAGAACTAAAAGAAGGAAAAGAATGTTTGCATATTATTCATACAGACGAAGTAGGTGACAAGATCCATATTGAATATATAAGACCAATAAGACTTTCAATAAATGACTTTATCCAAATATATTCTATTGATAATAAAACTATAACTGTTATCAATAATGAAACAGGCACAATCAATAAAGAAATACTTACTCTAGATAATTACGATATTCAATATTCTTATTTTTCAGAAAATAATGAGTATACAAAGGTATCTGATCCTAAATTAATGCCACCTTTTACTAAAGATATGGTTGTACGTATTGACTTAAGATCCAAATAAAATATAAATAGAAGAGTTCATGTCAAAATCTGATTATTTTTGGCACAAAAAAAAGCTGTTGTTATAAAAGGTGATGGCACTGGTCCGGAATTAGTAAAATGTATGATGGATGTTTTGAAAGCATGTAATAGTTCTATAGATCTTGTACCGGTGGAAGCTGGATCTGAATTTTGGGAAAAAAATAAAACGAATTCTTATATTACTGATGAAGTTTGGAAATTGCTTTCCGAAAGTGATGCCTGTTTCAAAGGACCTACTACTACTGTTCCAGATCCTAATGCTCCTAGAAGTGTAGCAGTTAGCATAAGACAAAAATTTGAATTATATGCAAATATTAGACCAATAAAAACATACAAGACATCTAATGTTAATCTTGATTTTGTTTGTGTAAGAGAGGCAACAGAAGGTTTGTATTCTGGGATAGAATTTAAAACCAGTGATGATTCTGCTATAGCAATTAGAAAAATAACACGAAAAGGCTGTGAACGTGTTACTAAAAAAGCATTTGAACTATGTAATGATTTAAAATTTAAGAAAATATTTGTTATTACTAAAAGAAATATTTTAAAAGAAACAGATGGAATATTTATTTCTGTAGTAGATAGATTTAAGAAAGATTTTCCTAATATAGAAATTGAAGAATATTATATAGATAATGTTACACAACAAATAGTTAAAAACCCAGAGCGATTCAATAAAAGCATATTATTAAGTACAAATTTATTCATGGATATAATCTCTGAATGTGCCTCAGGACATGTAGGATCAATAGGAAATGTTTATTCTGGAAATTATGGAGATAAATATGCGATGTTTGAACCTGCTCATGGAAGTGCGCCAAAATATGCTGGTCAAAATAAAGTGAATCCAGTAGCCACTATTTGCTCGGGTGCATGGATGGTAGATTTTCTTGGTGAAAAAGAAATATCTAAAGCTATTTTTAAGGCTACTGAAGATGTTATAAATGAGAATAAATTTGTGACTTATGATTTAGGAGGTACTTCCTCACTTTCACAAATGGCAGAACAAATTTCTCAAAGAGCATCAAAATTACTGAAAAAATAATTGAATAGAATAAATAAGTTCTATATCTTATTTTCAAAACTTAATTCATATACATAAAGAGTTTCAAAAAATATATTTGCTTTATTAATTATTTTTTTATTTAATTTTTTTTTACAAATAAATTCATCAAATTTCAAGGTATCAGATAAAGATGAAACTATTAAAATAATATATCCATTTTTTTTCAAATTTGTTATCCCAGACTCTATGAAATGAATAGTTTTTTCTATTCCAGTTATTCCTCCATGTATAGTTTTATCATAAAATGGATCATTAGGTAAATAAGGGGGATTACTCACAATCAAATCAAACTTACCATATATTGCTTTTGTTGCATCACAACATATTAAATTTATTTTTGAATTAGTATTTGCTTTACAGTATAACAATGATTTAAAATCTATATCCGTAGCTACTACATTTTTAAAATTCCTTGAGAGAAATTCAGAAACTATTCCAGAACCTGCTCCTATCTCAACTGCTGAATCCCCAAAATAATTTTTAATTGAATCAATTAATAAAAAACTATCCAAATTAGATTTATACATTTTAATTATTTGTTATTGTTATCAAATCAATTGTGAAAACCTAATTATTTTCTCAGGATCCATATCCTTTATTTTAAGATCTATTTGATCAAAATTTGTATTGAGTTTTTTATTTAATTTGCTAATATTTTTATTTTTAAAAGAAAATATGAACTGAATTTTTGAAATAGTATCTTTAGAAATTACACTGTTTTTTGATATAAGTTTTATTACCTGTGAATCTACTTTTGGTTTTGGGAAAAAGGATTTTTTATTTACTTTGAATAATGGTTCAATATCAAAACAATATTGTATTATAGCTGATATTGCTCTATAATTTTTGTCTCCTGGTTTTGATTGTATTTTGTGACTAAATTCATCTTGAACCATTATGATGGCTCTTTCAAATTTTTTTGTTGCTAACCATAAGAGTATTTCTTTACTTTTAGAATAGGGAATATTAGATACAAAAACATCAAATTCTAAAGATTTGTTATATTTAAAAATGTCTCCATTTATAATTTCTAAATTTGGATATTTTGCACTTAAAAATTTGACCTTATTATATAATATGTTATCTATTTCAAAAGATTTAACAATATTAGCATTTTTACATAAATATTCTGTAAGTATTCCTCTTCCTGTTCCCATTTCACAAACATTTTCAAAAAATTTGATTTCTGATAACTCTATTATTTTTTTTGTTACTCTTAAATCAATTAAAAAATTTTGTCCATAATATCTAGACCAATTCATTTTCTTACAAAAAGATTCATTCTTGTTTCTCCAGCGATTTCCTCAACTATTCTTTTTGTAATTAATTTCTGCAGATCCTTTACACCTACACGTTCTTGAATATCATTAAAGCTATCAAATTTTTTCTTTTCTCTTTCTGCTATTATGCTTTTCATATATATTTTACCAATTCCTGGAATTAATTCTAAGCCATGAACACGTGGAGTAATGGGTTGTGCATTATTAAAAAATTCTACAAATTTTTTTTCTTTAATATCTACTATTTTCTCTATTGCTATCGGGATTTCATTTCGTGCTGAATCTGAAAGATCATTATAATTTAATCTTCCTAATACGCTTATTATTTTGTTTCTTCCTTCTCTTCCAATATAAACACGTTCTCCAATTTCAAAATTCTTCGAAGGATCTCCTAGTAACTCTAGTAAAGTTAATCTTTCTTCTCCAATAGCTTGTATTATAACTCCTTCTTTCTTTTTGACTGTCGAAGACTTTCCCCTTATTGTAAATTCTATAATATGTGCATATTCTTCATATTTACGATGATTAATGTGAAAGCTACCGAATACATTTCCTTTACTATTATCTTGATAATGATCCGGTAGTGACATTAATCTTCTTCCGTTAAGGTGTTTTAATTATCTTTTTTATCTTTTTTTAGAATGTCTAAGATTCTATTTAATGTATCTGTTAGAATTAATTTTTTCCATCCAAATGTAAAAGCTCGTAATTCTTCAACAGAGGTTGGCATAGAATTTACTATTTCTACTGCTTCATCTTCCTTCAAATCACAGGATTTTACCAATTCATCTATGATTGCTCTGGAATGTTCTGAAGACGCCTTTGCAAATTTAGATACATAGTCATAGGTCCATCTTTGAATTTGATCCATTTCTTCTGTTTTTACTTTTTCTAAAATCTCTTTGACTTCTGGCAAAGATATAACTTCTTTTTTTAAAGTTTCCATACCAAATCCTCCCTAAGAAGTTAAAGGTTTTATATGATTTCGTTTTGTCTGTAAAGTTTTTTCCTTATTACCTATTGTAACCGATACTTTGATAATTCTTTTTCCTATTTCTTTAATAGTTCCTATCTTTCCTTGGTATCTTCTATGAGGCATTGTATTATGTTCACTAGGATCAATACTAACAATTACTTTATCTCCTATTTTGTAATTTATTAATAAATATGAAATACCTCTAAGAATATTACTTTTGGTTAATATTGATCGGGATTTTCTCTTACTTCCGTGTGATTTTGGCATATAATAATTAAATTTCCTCCTTAATTTAACATTAACTGAGATTTAAATAGGATCAGTTACTCCTTGCTCTCCTAGAGAAAATAAGGCCTCAATTTCTGCATGGTAGGGACTATCAACTATTCTAGCGATTCTATTTTTTCCTGCTTTTTTTAAATATATTCTATATGTGCTTGAATGTGCAATAATATTTCCACCTGCAGGCTTGAAAGGGTCACCAAAAACTGTGTCAGGAGCAGATTGAATTTGATTTGTTAAAATAATTGCTATTTTGTAAGTTTCAGAAATTCGTATTAACATATGCATTAATTTATTTATTTTTTGTTGCCTTTCTGATAAAGTGCCTCTTCCGAGATATTCTGCACGATAGTGAGATATTGCTGAATCTAACACTAATAATTTAATATTGTTAGTTTCAATAATGTTTCCAATTTCTTGTATAATTAATTCTTGATGTGCACTGTTAAACGCTTTTGCAACAACTATATTTTCTAATACTTTTGTATAATCTATATTTCTAGATTTGGAAATTGAAACTATTCTTTCTGGTCTAAAAGTATTTTCAGTATCAACATAAATTACTCCTCCTCCTAAGCCACCTTCTGATCTTTTTTGCTGGACCATTACTGAGGAAGTATGGCAAATCTGAGTTTTTCCTGAACCAAATTCTCCATATATCTCGGTTATTGCATTAACTTCGAATCCTCCTCCTAATAGTTCATCAAAATTCTTAGAGCCTGTTGAAATCCTTTCTATATTTTTTCTTTTATTATAAAGCTCTGTTGCAGGAATAAAGGTTTTTTGAATAATATTGATTTCTTCCAATTTTATTCTTGCTTTATTACACAAATCACTCGATTTTTCCATAGTCATGCCTGTAATCTCTGCAACATCGTGAGGTCCTCTAATTAATAATTCCTTTAACGATTTGATTCCAGCTTCAACTAGGTGAACTTTAGTT
>DATFBJ010000182.1:0-6732 GCA_035253885.1 Nitrososphaeraceae archaeon | reverse complement strand
TCTAATATTAGTAAGGGATTGAGAGCCTTGTGGTATACCAACGGAATAGTCATTCAGGTTAGTGATAGTGAAATGATGGATGGGATGTCAATCGTAGGATTAAATGGATTTGATTGCGAACTTGCATCAGGAGCAGTTCCTGCAGGAATACGAAAACTTAGGGAAAGAGAAATTATTAAAAAAGATGATATTGTTGTTGGAATTTTAACTGGAAGACAAAAAGATCCCTCTATTTCAATGGAGTATCATATGAATACCAAAAACAGATTTTCTAAACCACCAAAAAATATTTATCAATAAATAAATTCAATTTTTAATATATAATAATTAGAAGATAAAACTAACAATCTAAGTTAATAAATCAAATATTTTATATTCACATTTTAATTTTATTACTTAAAATTGTCTAAGTTAATAGTAATAATTACCATTTATAATTATGATAAATAAAAAAATTTTAAATAGAATTATCTTTACTATAGAAAATTGCTATATTATCTACTTTATTTTAGTTCAATTTTTCTTATTAGATATCAGTATTTTTTCTTTTTTTTAAAACTGAAATCATAGCTTCAGCCTTCCTTTCCGTTTCCTCCCATTCACTGATAGGATTGGAATCCATTACTATTCCGGCCCCTGACTGAATATATCCCTTTTTTCCATTTATGAAAATAGATCTTATCGTTATAGCAAAATCACAAGAGCCATTGAAAGAAAAATATCCAAGAGCTCCAGCATATGGTTCTCTTCGTTCTTTTTCTAATTCATTTATTATTTCCATAGCTCTAACTTTAGGCGCACCAGAAACTGTTCCAGCAGGAAATAACGCCTTTAAAGCATCATAAACATCAAATTCATCAGATAATTGACCTACAACATGTGAAACAATATGTTGTACATGGCTAAAACGTTTAATAGCCATTAATGATTTAACATTTACAGTACCAGAATCTGAAACACGACCTACATCGTTTCTTGCAAGGTCTACTAACATAGTATGTTCAGCTAATTCTTTTTCATCCTTTAATAGACTTCTTGCAAGTCTGTTAGTTTCTTTCTCATCTTTACCAATTGGCCGAGTTCCAGCTATTGGAAATGTCTCAATTACTTTTCCAGTTACTCTAAGAAGCATTTCTGGACTAGATCCTATAATACACCTTTTGTTTATCTTATAAAGATACATATAAGGAGAAGGATTGAGGTCTCGTAAAAAAGAATAAACTTGAAGAAGATTACCTTCTATATCGAATTTAAAGTTCTTTGATAATACTACTTGAAAGATATCACCTTCATAAATATAATTTTGAGCTTTCTTTACCATTTTTATGAATTCAGCTTGAGTTAAATTTCTTTGTGGAATAGAACAAGTAATTTGTTTGGTCTTTGTTATTTTTAGATTACTTCTGATAATATTATTAGTCTTAGTAAAAGGATCGCTATCATTATTTATTATTTTTTTTATCTCCTTCAATCTAGATTCTTTACCTGTATAGAAATAATATGGCTGATCTTCTTTATGGTTATAAAGTATTCCATCTGTATAAATCCCAAACTCTATCAAAGGAAAGCTTAGTATTTTTTTCTTTGGCTTAGGTAATTTTTCCCAAAATCTTATTGCATCATAGCTAACGTAACCTACAGCTCCACCTATATATCTATAACTAATATCGGATTGAGTAATTTTTGGAATTATAGATCGAAGCTGAGAAAGTGGTTCAGTGACCTTAGATACTTTTACTATTTTTTTCTTTTTATTTAATATTATAAAATTTTTTGAATTACATTGTATTGTGAAACTTGGATCAAATCCGATGATAGATGTTTCTGCCAATTCTTTTGGGCCAGATAAAGATTCAAAAATAAAACAAGTATCAAAATATTCATAGATCTTTGCAAAAATATTAAACTGATTTTTATTAGAATTTAATTTTTCTAAATTGAAATTATCTAAATTTTTTAATTTCGAAATTGACAGAGAAGTATGCATCTAAAAATTATATCTCCTTTTTATTGTTGAAGTTTTAAAATTATTTAAGTGTATATAATTAAAACAAACATAGAAAAAAGGTTATCTCACGCATTTCAAGTAGTTGTAAAGTTTAGTATTAGAACAAAGTAATTTATTTAAAAATTGTATTTTTAATGCAATAAATTGAATATTGATATTATGCAATTCTAATAGGAATATAAATTTAGAGTTCATACTTATTATAAATACTACAAAGGTAAAATTACATGAAATCTTGAGTTAAAAAAAATAACTATAGATCTTTATATGTCTTTCTTAAATGAAAAGCTAAGAATACGAGTTAATTCCTATCGAATGTACTTGAGAATGTTTTTTTTGGTCAAATAATAATTGTCTAATTCTTTAAGTCGTATCTGTAAAATAAAGGAGTCTTCCTATACAATATCCTTTTAAATAAGTATCAAATATAGATAGAAATGAAAATCCTTTACTTTACTGAATTCAACTCAGACTATTTTACTCTTAAAAGATCAAACTCAGATATTCATAATAAATATGATATTCATGTTATTGGTGAACTTAGTTATTGTTGTGAACCTTTAGAAAAAAATTTTTGGTTAGAATTGATGGAACCAGAAACTAATGAGGAGAACAAATTAAAAGAGCCAAAAATTGTATTAGGTTTTGCAAATTATAGTGGAGGATATACGGTTATAGGAGGTAATGATGGGATAAGATATTGTCCTTTCTGTGGTGAAAAAATTCAGTTAGAAAATATAGGTTTTAATACTACTTAAAAAATCAGCCAAGTAATAATAAAATGAAACAAGTTTATTTGGTCACTGTTCAGATAGAAGGAATGGTCAGTCAGTTAAAGAATATAGTATTTGAAGATGAATTATCTTGTGATAAATTTATTGACAAATTAAAATCACAATCTCCAAACAAGAATCGGTATTTATGTTACAAGTGGAAAATACCATTAATAACAAATGAAGATTATAATAATCTAAATGAAAATGAAATATTTGAAAATTCAAGAGAATTAAAGTAACCTATATTCATAGTATCATCTATTATTTGATAAGTAAATAAATTAAAAATTCTCTCTTTTTTTATTGGTTGATAAAAATTCTATTTCTATAATGATTAATAAATATGTTAAAAAACTCTCTATAATTTATATATATATAAATTAATTTCTTTGTATTAAAGATCCTTTATTATATTCCTTTAAAAGGTAATAAAAAATTAGGTAATTATCCAATAAGCTAAATAGTATCTTTTAATTAAAATAGACAAAGTATTCAATTATTGATGTTGATTAGAAGTAATTTTAGATCGTAACATTCAAAAGTTAAGCAAAAGCAAATAAATTTTTTTATATCAAAAATGTAAACTATTTTGAAATAAAATAATAATGTAGTGTTATAAAGCTATAAAATACAATCACCTTTGCCTTTCTTCATCAAATGATAATAATAAAATTAAATATTCTAAACACTAAACAAGCTCTGCTTTTGCGAATCTATTACCAATGCTTGTGATTTTAATTTTTACATCATTCCCAACTTTTCCATCTTTTACAAATATAACAAATCCCTGAACCCGTGCAACGCCATCGCCTTTATAACTTGTTTCAGTAATTTGAACTGTATATTCCTTACCCAATTCTACTGGTTTATTAGCAAAATTGCGTTGTACATTGTCTCCTCTATATTGCTCATTACTAGTATTGCTCATATACTTAGTCAAACGTAAGATAATATTAATCAATGTATTCGAATAGGATTATACTTTTTATATTTATTATATTTTATATTGTATAAATCAAAAAATAGATTAAGTATTAAGAGAATTAATCTTTTTGGTACCATAAAAAGCTAAACGATCGATATTTAGACTACTCGTATATAATTAAATTTATCTAGCCTAATAAGAATTTTAGTAGCTAAAGAATAGTAATAATTTAGTTATTTATACTAAATTACAATATTTTATTTATTTATGCATTGATTATTTATGATAGTTTTACATTTACTACTATGTCTCCAACTGCCATTCATAAAATATTCTAGATGTTTATTGTTGTTATTATCAATTATTACTCGCTCATCACCATTTTTAGCAGTATTTGATTTTCTAATTGTTTCAATTGCTTTTCTCATATTTTATAGCTGTTTATTTCTAATAAGAATGTTAGGCTATTCATTTTATAAACATATTAGAAATTTATATTAGGATTTTTTAATATCCATTTATAAATTGTATATATTAATAATCATATAAAGATATTATATAAAATATAAATATAATTAAGAAACTTAATCAAATTCTTTTTTTTGTAATAGAAATATATTAGTTAGTATTATCTAGTGTTAACTGATGATGTTCTAATTTGGAAAAGGATTCGGATCCATTTGTTAAATGTTTAAAGTGCAATCACCAAAAAATTGACCATGAGAAAAATGCTAAAATAGATAAAATGAAATGTTTAATTGAAAGTTGTAATTGTAAAAAATTTAAACCTGATAGAAAATACTATAGATCAAGTAAAAAATGAATTTCTAATTGACTTTCCTATTAATTTGCAAGTACTTACAGACTAATACACAATAATAAAAAATTAGGGAAATGTTTATTTTTATTCAACTCTTCTTCCAGTAGACCAAAACACAAAATTGTTCCCAATAACAATCTTAAAGTAAAAAAAGATGAAAGTGTCAAATAACTATTTGAGCTTTATTCTTATTATATATATTTACATATCAATAAATCGATCAAACTCAGGTACCGCTATTCCTTTAAGTCTTTTAATTTTGAAAATCCTATAATTATATATAATGATGATTGATAAAAATTATAAAAATATCGATTTACAACTGGAAACTCACTTTATTGGTAAAAGAATTTATCATTATAAAAGAATAGGATCAACTCAACAATTAGCAATTTCCCTTGCAAAAACCAATATCAGCAATGAAAATGGAACTGTTATTTTGGCAGATGAACAATATGATGGAAAAGGCAGAGGAAATAAAAAATGGATTTCACCGAAAGGAGGCTTATGGTTTTCGATAATAATTAAACCTAGAATTTACCTTGATAAAATTAATATTTTGTCTTTAATTGCAGCAATTGCTGTTTGTGAAGTTATAAATGAAACATACAATTTAGAAACCCGTATAAAATGGCCTAATGATATTGTAATAAATAATAAAAAAATTTCAGGAATAATAATTGATTCAAGTATTAATAATAGTAATATAGATTATATTGTGATTGGTATCGGAGTTAACATAATAGTAGATATTCTCAAAATCAATTTGTCGTTAGCCTCGTTAGATGTATTAACACAAAAAGTAACATCTATACAAAATGAAATAAAAGAAAAATGTATTGATCGATTCTTACTTTTAAAACAGCTATTAAAAAGAATTGAATATTATTTGTTTTTAGTTGAAAATAAAAAAGATAATACAAAAATAATTGAAATTTACAAAAAGTTTAGTAATACGATTGGAAAGACTGTATATGTCCATGGAAAAGATATAAAAGGATACAGTGCAATTGCAGAGAATATCGATATTGATGGAGGACTTCTCTTAAAAAGGCAAAATATAATAGAAAAAATATACTATGGAGAAATCTCAGTTAAAGAAAAAGAAAAGTGAAACAAAATTGTATCTCAAATCAGGATGTAATAACTTTTTAGAATTCTATTATATTTGAAATTATTACTAACTAAAAAATCAAAATATCATAATATCTATCTATACATACGCTCAGAAATGCTTAAATTGTAAAAAAAATTTATTTATTATTATTAATAGTGAAATTATCCTTTGAGTTTAATATATAACTATGTAAGATTACAAATAATAACAATATCATTAACATTTGTTCCTGTTCTGCCTGTAATTATTTGAGACTTAATTTTTTTTAGTAACGTTCCACTATCATGAGAGTTCAAATATGAATTAACATCTATTTTTTCTCTATTAAGAGTATGTAGTGTAAAAGGAGATACCAAACCTCCAGCAGCTTTAGAATTACCATCTATTCCATCTGTTCCACAAGAAAGAATAATGAAATCTTCTAATCCTTTACAACTTTGTAGATAGTTAATTGAAGAAACTATTGTCTCTTGATTTCTTCCTCCTATTCCTATTTCTTGGTTTTTAGAATTATCATTTAAATTAAGATTAACCACAGTTTCTCCTCCTAAAACATAGGCAAAAGATGTATTACGAAAATTCATATTATTAAAAGAATTTTTATGAGATGAAATTAATAATTCTGCTAATTTTTTTCCGAAAACTTTAGCTTCTGAATTAAAATTGGATCCTAAATATTTTGATTTTATTCCAAATTTAAGTAATTCATTCATGGCTGTTTTGCAAGCAATTTCATTATTTCCTATTATTATATTACTTACTCTCTTGTAGATTTTATCTTCTTCTCTTGGGGTTTCTTCAAGAAGCCCCCTTTTGCCATCTTGTAATACCTTTTTAACATTTAAAATATCGATGGTATTTTTCTTATCAATATTCCATATATTATATTTTTTTAGTATCTTTATTGCATTTGCAAATGTAGAATTATCTCCTACAGTAGGTCCTGATCCTATAATAGCTAAATCATCACCTATAACATCTGATAAAATGAGAGTTATTATGTGTCCTTTTTGATTTAAATATTTTGGAAGCTGTCCTCCTTTAATTTTCGAAAGATGTTTTCTTACTATATTAATTTCATGTATA
>DATFBJ010000181.1:0-4675 GCA_035253885.1 Nitrososphaeraceae archaeon | reverse complement strand
AAACTCTGACAGAAAAAGCAGAAGAAAAATAAGACTGAAAGAAATAAAAAATATAATATTTCTGTTTAAGAAAAATATAGTATCTTGTGTTTTAATTTCTTTTATTTAATAACAAATAATGACAGCAAAAACTTAACAATTTGATTAATTAAATTATTTTATTTATAGTATTTTCAGATTAAAATAGTTTAGTTTATTCTTTTTAAGATATTCATGCCTATAGAATAATTAATATTATGTTTAAAATCATGATCAAAAAATTTATTGAAATTTCTGTATTAATATTCTATTTAAATTATAAGAAAAAAATATAATAACAGTGCTGTTCTCTTGACAATATTTTATATTCATAAATTTAAATTATATTAATAAATGCTTCTTATGTTAAATCTTTTTTGTTGTTAATTTCTAAATATATAAAATGCAAGTGTTCAAGTATTAGTTTAATCATTCAACTATCTATTTTTATATATCATTTTTATATATGAATCATGAACAATCTACTAGAAAAGAAAAAAGATGTAAAAATTTTTTCAGTCGTAGTAGTATCTATTATTATTGGCTCGATGCTTATGATTGCAGGTCCACTAACAACCAAACTTGTATACGCTCAGCAAGTAGAACCAGGTTCTGTATTAAAACTATATGCAGCAAACATTCCAATTGATATTCCTTTAATCAAAGGATATGTCAATGGAAAAGAGATGTATGTAATAGCAACTGATGTATCAGATAAAGAAACAGCTGATGCAATAACAAACAAGACAGGATTTAAAGCCAATGTTGCTCCAGTTTTATTACAGACACCAACTGATATTTTAGCACAAGCTTATGTCTTTAAGAATGGAATTAAAGGTGATGGACTATTTGGTTTTCAGTCACCTGTTCTAAGTGCCAAACCTGGTGATAAAGGATATAGTCCACTATATCAAATATATAATGTAGAATGGGGTAACCCAGAGAATGCACAAGAATTAAAATCAGTAGATGAAATTTTAGCAGCAGAACAAAATGGACAATTAAAGATAGAAAAAACTAGTATTGTAGTCAATAAACCATCAGTAAAATGGGATGGTGGTCAGCTGATGATCAAAGAAGGTGAAATTAATGATGAAACTACATATGGAGAAGGTCAAGTAACAAAAATTGATATAGAAAACATGGCTGTTACTTTTGTTGCACATCGAGGTTGGGGTCATGATGGAAGTACAATATATTATATTGTGACTGATGCAGTTCCTGAAATGCCTGCAAACATGATGGGAGTTGTCTTTGCTCCTTTTGATGAAAAATTAGCTACTACTCCTGTCGCAGTAGATTTGACTCAATTTTCAAATGGAATAAATGGTACTGGACCTATGGGATTTCAACCAGGTATAGGACATGCAGGTCCAACTAATGAAAACTATAGTCCAATGTGGAGAATAAACTTTGCAGAATGGAATGATCCAACACAAGCAAAACTATTAGAAACATTAGCAGATCTAAATGATGCACAAACAAAAGGATTATTGACTATTACTCCAGCCATGGAAGGAAAACATGTTGTTAACTGTCCATTCTTTGGACAACAAACAGTATTAAAACATATGAGCAAACAATAAATAAGAGTTTGCAATAACAATAACTCTTATCATTTTTTTATTTAACTTTAAATCAAACTGTTAAAGGTATTTTTGAACTATTGGAATATCTTGTTAAATAATAGATCTTTTTATTTTTATAATTGATAGAAGATGGTTAATAATAATAATAATAATAATTTATATCAATTACAAAAATTAAAAAATCTGCTAAAAAATAACAATGTAGTAAAAAAATCGATATTACAAGGAACTATCATTAGTTCCATAACTATTATTTCTTATTTGTTAATAGTAGTATTTACGTCTCCTAATTTACCTGCTACCGCATCCATATCTGCTGCACTTCAAGTAAACTCTTCTATAATTATTGGACTAGCTATTGGAACAGGAATTCAAGGATTTGTAATATCATATAGAAGAAAGGTCATTGATAGCAATAACTGTGAGATTAAAATCAACAAGAAAAAAGCTTTTCTACGCTCATCAAGTACTGGAAATGGATTTGGAGCAGCATTAAGTTCCTTTTTTTCATTTTTTTCGTTAGTTCCCTTAGGCTGCTGTGGAAGTTGGATTTTCATACTCTCTTATTTGCCAATGGTTTTTGGAAATAGTGCATCAGTATTTATGATCAAGTATTCAAATATTTTATCATATGTTGGATTAATAATAATATCTGCAATAACTTTGATAGCCATATTAAAGTTATATAAAGATCTTAAAACTTCAAAAAGTAATAAAATTCTGATTGAAGGAGAACAAGGAAATTCTAGATAACTATTATGAAGGTAAATGTGTGTCATGAATAATTATAATTACAATGAGAAATTAAAATTAAACTCTATCTTGTTAATCTCCTTAAGTGTTTCTATTCTTTTGATCAGTATTATTTTCTTTTCAATAGATGAAGAAAAAAATACATTTAATCTATCTTTCGGACAAGAAATAAAACATACTGTTCCTTTAGACAAAATTGTTAGTGGTGGACCTCCTCAGGATGGAATACCATCAATTGATAATCCAAAATTTCAATCAGTACAAGAAGTAGATGAAATTTTAGAAGATTCAGAACTTGTCCTTGGTTTAAATATAAATGGAGATATTAGAGCTTATCCATTACAGATTCTTGTTTGGCATGAAATTGTAAATGATGTAGTAGGAGGCAAACCAGTTGCAATTACATATTGTCCTCTATGTTTCACAAATCAGGTATTCAGTCGCACATTAAACGATGATAGTATTGTAGAATTTGGAACATCTGGCAAGTTATACAATAGCAATTTGGTAATGTATGATAGAAAGAGTAATTCATTATGGAGTCAAGCATTGGGTGAAGGAATAGTTGGAGAGTATGCTGGAGTAAAATTAGAAAGACTTCCTTTTGATATTGCATATTGGAAAGAATGGAAGAAACTATATCCTGAAAGTAAAGTTTTAACAAGAGATACTGGTACGGTTAGACCATATGGAGCTGATCCATATGGAGATTATTATACTAATGATTTGATTTTGTTTCCTGTAGCTAATGATGATAAAAGGTTAGGATTAAAAGAGATAATAGTAGGATTAGAAAATAAGAATCAATATAAAGCATATAAACTGCAAGATATTGAAACTGATAAAGTAATAAATGATGTTATAGGTGACGATAAAAAAATTGCCTTAGTGTCATTAGAGCCTTTTATGGTCAGAGTGTTTGATCGTGTTATTGATAGTGATAACAATGATGAAGGCAATAAGATTATTGTTGTTGATTTATTTTATAATCAAGCAAATAATACTTTGATAGATAAAGTAACAAATAGTGAATTAAATTTTGAGGGAAAATTTATCAAGGGGCAATTACAAGATAAACAATTAAAACGACTTCCAATGGATCAAGGTTTCTGGTTTGAATGGGCAGCTTTCCATCCTGAAACAGAAGTATATCAATTAAAATAGATATTTTGGAATTAAATTATATTAATTATGAAAGACTTTTTGAAAGCCTATTAACAAATTTCTGATAATATTATTGAATTTCCTTTTTATTTCTTCCCTTTATCCTAATTGAACTTTATATAATTAACTATAGATTTTACTATTTGAAGTAGAAATAATCATATCGTACGAGTCATAAATTATTATTATGATAAAATTTGTCGAAATGGATGAAAATGTAACAATTAAAGACCAAATGGAATTAAGTAATGAAACAGGTTCAGTAATTCTGATAAATAAATTCAACATCGAATCAGATAAAGTTGAACTATTTTTAAAGGAATGGACAGAAGAGGCTAGTCGATTTAAACAACAACCTGGCTTTATTTCTACACAATTACATAAAGGCATTGGCAAAAGTTCTGTATTCATTAATTATGCAGTTTGGGAATCATTAGAACAATATAAAAATGCACTTGACAAGGTAGTAGGTTCTGACAAGATGCAATCACGACTTTCTAAATATCCTGATAGTTTAGTAGTTTCCCCACATTTATTCAAAAAGGTTGCGATTCCCGGAATATGCGTAGAATAGCTTATTGATGAATTTTTCTTTTGAATCTTCATTAATTTTTTTATAAAGTAACCAAATTTCTAACATAATTGTCAAAATTTTGCTTTACTTCTCTTTTACCTTGATGAACCTCATAATATACTAGCAAATCAATAAGACCAGTTAGGATTTCTATCTCCCTATGAACCATGTACCTTATCATTATATTCCGTAACGATATAGCATAGAATTTTCTACTGTTTTTGAATATTTTGTGTTAAATTACTAGTTATGGAGAACTAAAAAACTTTATATTCCATGGTTGTTTACCTAAATTATTGCAATTTATCAATCCTTGAAATAAAAAAAGAATTTTCTTTTTGTATAATACAATTTATTGTTAATTCAAAATCTATATTTATAACAGCGTCATCTACCATTCATTAATTATAAAGTATTAGATTTTTAATTAGAGAAATTGATAGAAAATTGCAAATATAGTAGGTAATAAAAATGGTTAAAAAAAAGGAGATTAGAAAAAATATTAAGACAAGATGAAATTTATATAAGTAGAATAGAAGTAATCAAATAGAATTAATTATTGTAAAACTAATAAGAT
>DATFBJ010000180.1:0-6266 GCA_035253885.1 Nitrososphaeraceae archaeon | reverse complement strand
TATCATACAATTATAATCTAATTAGAATCTGAGTTTGTTTATACCTCTATTGTATTAATGTCTTGCTCTATGCAGATTATTTATTATAAAAGTATTATTGTTCAGTAGATATAAACAACAACAACAATTGTAGATCAGTTGTTATAATTAATCTATTCTAATTTCAAAATTTAATTTAATATTATAGATTATTTAATGATTTGACAAAAATATTGAATAATTTTCAAAAAATAAGGTTCAACTGGTTTAGATATTTTGTTTATCCACACAGAATACTTTATCTATGGAATTTATAATAATCCTCTTATAATAATTGAAAGTTTCAGAAAGGACAGCAGGTGTTGAATATGCTATTTCAGGCTAGTTTTTGTGGGATTTGAGTATTATCTTACTAAAAGTGAGATCAGTGACTTTGATATTGTTATTTTTAACTATTAAATATAACATCATTACAATTTTTAGTCTTCCAATTAACGAATTTTATCGACAGAAAACAACTAATAAGTTTAAAGTAAAATTTAGAATTCAAAAATGATATTTTGAGGTAAATTTGAAGCCAACTATAATAAAATGATAAAAAGGCATAATAGTTATAACTAAAAAAACCACAGTAGTAGCTCTGATGATTACAAAGATTAATTTATCATGATTGTATATATTATAATAAATAAAGGTGATTTATGTTAATTGATTAAAGATCTAATTAATCCAACAAATTTTAACGTAATGGTAAGTAAAGTTAGTGATATTTTAGTAGGAGCTTTAGATAAACCATTAGGTTATGCAATTAATTGGGGTAGAGTCTGGTCTCTCTGGCCTGTTCATCTTGAAACTGCATGTTGTAGTGTTGAATTTGGAGCTACATCTAGTCCTAGATATGATTGTGAAAGATTTGGAATTATCGAAGCTTTTGGTTCTTTGAGACAATGTGATCTAATAGTTGTTCAAGGTACTGTAACAAGAAAAATGGCTCCTAGAGTCAGAATGGTGTATGATCAGATGGCAGATCCAAAATATGTTATTGCAATGGGTGCATGTGCTATTACAGGTGGTCTTTATATTGATTCTTATAATGTTTTGCCTGGAATAGATGGAGTTGTACCTGTAGATGTTTATGTTCCTGGATGTCCACCAAGACCAGAGACGCTTATTCAAGGTTGTATGTTATTGCAAGAAAAAATAAAAAGGTCTAAAATTAAATGACAACTCTAATACTTGTGAAAAAGTAAAGGATAATATGATTTACTTTATTCTGATCTCATCTTATCCAAATAGGAACAGATATCATTAAAACTACAGAAAAAATTTCTTGAAGTAGAATCTATAAAAGGTGATAGATTATTACCTCACTTGCAGGTTTGACAATTGCCATAACAGGAAGTCGCAGAGCATCAGAACTAGCCCATTTGATAACCAGCTTTGGTGGTAGACCTTATCTTGCACCAACAGTTGGCATAGAGACAAGACAGGACATATCTAAAGAAGTTAAGTTCTTTATAAATAAAATATTAGAAGAGAGAATTGATTATGTAGTCTTTATGACCGGTCCTGGCGTATATACTTTAATGTCCACGGCTAAAAGCCTAGGAATTGAAAAGAAGTTTGCCGGAGCTTTACAGCAAACAACCGTTATCGCTAGAAGTTTAAAGCCCAAGATTGCCTTGGCAAAACATGGAATCAAGACAGACATTATACCTGAAGAAAATACAGCAGAAGGATTAGCAAAGTTGTTCAAAAGTTTCAACATTGCTGGCAAAAACATTGCTATTCTCTGGCATGGATTATACTCTCCTCTCTTAAAGAATGAGATTCATGCAGTTGGAGGTCAGGTCTTTGAGTCCTCTACCTATAGGTACTCATTTGAGCTTAAGGAGAGTGGGGCCCGAATTCTTGAAATGATGGGCTTCAAGTATATACCTCCTGATGAATCAAAGGTGGTGAAGCTAATAGAAGATATGGGCAAGGGGCTTATAGATGCAATAACATTTACTAGTCCACCATCAGCACGCGACATCTTTAAGATAGCGGAAGCCTATCAACTTAGAGAACCATTGCAATACTACCTTAACAATGAGGTCATAGTGGTTGCAGTTGGACCTTCTACAATGAAAACCCTAGAAGAGAACTATATTCATGTAGATGTTATGCCCAATATCTATAAGATGGGTCCAATGATTAAATCTTTAAGCGATTACCTTGGTCAAGATGATGTTCCTAAGAAAAAAAGAAAGTCACTATGATTTCATCTTTTTCCCTTTTAGATCTTTCAACTGCAAATAAAATAACATATACTTTTTAGAAATTTATTCAAATGCTGATTCAATGGAGAAAAACAGATGAGAGTTGAAATATGTGATTTAATACCTTAATCTGAGACTTGGCTTATAATAAGCATCTTTAATTGTTTTATAATTAATAAAGTGAATTATCCAATCAAATAAGATTGAAAATAATAGTCATGAAATATTTATTAATCATATATTACGAATTAGAGAAACTGTAAATATTAAGAATTGAAAGAATTATGTAATTTTGAGTAGAATATATCTCTTTTTCTTTTATTTCTATTTATATTCTAGTATTCACTATTGGTATTATGATCTTTAATTTTAGGTGAGTGAGATTCTATCCAGTTTTTTCCCCTAATAGCAAGAATCTCAAAGTTTTCTCTAAATCTAGGATTATTCCATTGTTTTCTTATTCCATATATAATAGGTTTAGCTTTTTCCCATTCTTTCTGTAATGCACCATATCTATCAAAATATAGATTCTCATCAAGAAATCCATATTCAATAAGAAGACCTGACAATTCAAATTTTGATGTAAATCTTTCAAACAATTGAAATTCTTTACTTCCTTGAGGAAATTTACTTTCAAACTCATCAATTGATGTAGGAATTTCATCTTTATGCGATTTACCCCAGAACCATTCTGCTGCTTGAAAATCATAATTTGTATTATATAATTCAGCTATTTTAAGAAGCATATTGACATCTTCAAAACTAGTAGTTTTTTTTACTGCTCCTTTTTTCTTTTTTTTTCTCAAAATACTTCTTGTTGATTTTTTACTGCTAAGTCGTAAATTAGCCATATCAATTAAATTCTTATTATAATAATTAAATTTAGCGAAAGTTAAGTTTTGTATATCTAAAGACACTCAAATTATTTCAAGTATGTAATTAAATCATATTCAGAATTGATAAAATTTCTCTATCTAGCATACAGAATATTTGGTCTTTCAAGATTCTTTATAACTCTTTTTTCACATTCTTGACCTTCTGGAGGATTCAAATCAGTACTAGAAACACATGCAAAGAATTTGTCTCCTATTTGGATTTTCCCTATATTTGTATCTCTATCAAAAATAAATGTTCTGCTTATTGTATATCCGTTATTTTTATTGAATTCTTCCTGAACATTATCAATAACTGCTGATTTAATTTGACCTTTTACCATTGCAATAATTTTTAGTTTTTGTGTATTTTTTCTATCTTCAAGAGGAGAATAAACCGTGATTTTAACTTGATCTTCTTCTTGCACTTTTTTATCATTTTCTAATTGTTGTTTTTGGTTTTCATTACTGTTAGTAGTCTTCTCAGTAGTTATCAATTGTGAATATTTGCTACTGCTATTATTAAAAATATTTTTGCTTTCTTGATAAACAAGAGAACTAGGTGAAAATAATCGTGAAATAGTTGTTTCATTAGGATCTAAAAGATCTCCTTCATCACAATCAAAGTAAGTCAAAGAATTATACTCTCTATGTAAATCTTTAATATGATAAGCACATACAAAAAATTCATCTCGGTCACCTGCTTTTACAATATCAGTTTCTTTATTTACTGCCAAATTAATGTTTAGTGACTGTTTTGAGTCATCTAATTTATCTAATGTTATATTTTTTAAAACTTCTTGACCATTAATAAATGCAGCAAGACTTAAAAATCCTCTTTTCTCAAGATTTACTAAGTTTATACGTGCTTTAACTAATACTTTGTCTTCAAGATTCAAATTATCTTCTTCAGCATAAGTGTTATTATCATAGGAATTAATTATTTTATCTTCATTATTTGTTTTCTTTATCATATTTGTTTCTTCAATATTATTACTCATTTCCTGTGGTTTATTAGGCTGCTGCTGCTGAACCAAATTATCTTTATTATTTACATTATTAGTATTGGTATCTTCTTCTTGTTTTAATTCTTTTTCATCATCACCAATGTATTCTCCAGGATCAAAAATATAGTCAAAATCCTCTTTCTGCATATCATTATCATTCTTTATTGCATAGGATGATTCAAACCAAAACATAAAGAATAAAATACTAGATATAACTGAGCATGCAATTATTAAATTTCTATTAAATATTCTGTTTCTCAATTAATTTTACCTCTATTATTTGATGACTAGAAGGTAATAGAATCTAATTAATATGTAATATAATAAATTCAATTTATAATTTGAATAGATAGTTATACAAATTGTAAACAAGATAATAAATTTTTTTGAATGATAATGTCTTATCTTCATTTATATTTATAAACATCTTTATCTCTAATAAAGTAAAAAGAAAAAATGTTTAGTAGAATCTTCTTTTCTTTATATATATCTGTAAAATAATTTTGCAAATAAATAGTACATTCCAAGAAATATATTCCAATAAAATATAATTCAAAAATTAATTTCTTATTAACATTAAAAGTAATAATATTGTACTTGAACAATTTTTGTCATTATATGGAATAACTATAGACTTCAAATCAATAAATCAATTTTTCTTAATTTTGGTTATTTTCAATTGGAAGTAAATTCAAAAGTAGCACCTTTTCCAGTTGGATTATATATCCTTTTATTTGCATCTATAATATTTTTTTATATAGAATCGTTCTTGGTTTTCATCATATCCAAGGTCAGCAAGAGTTATAACATTGTAACCATTTTCGTACAGATATTTCATCTCTTGTTCAAATAGTTCAGGTGACGTATCAAAGTCCTTGTTAGTATCTAATCTATGGTAGGAAACAATTGGAAGTGCATTTATCTCTCCATCTTTATTAAATTCTGTCTTTCTAATATTTTAATGAAACGTTCTAGTACAGCCTTGTTTACTGTTTCGCCATGAGGATCTTCATTCTTTTGCAGATATTTGCTTTCATAGATTTTATCATGTTCTCTATCATGTGACCATTCTTTCATTGCATATCTGTTTGTAGGTTTGGGAGTTCCATCCGATGAATATGAACTACAATCAGTACTATTTTCATAGTTTTTCTTACCGTAACCAAAGTTTTTCCATCCATCACAATTTAGAAACATATATTTAGCATGTTCTGCAAATGTGAAATCAAAATATTTACTAATAATTTCTGCTATTTTTGGATCATTTCCACCTTTATTATAGGGAGCTTGAAATACAGTGGGATTAAAGCCTTTTTCTTGTAAACATTTTTTTCCTTCTCTAACTATGGACTCCATTTCTTCATATGATGTAAGATCGATAAGTTTTGTATGGGTAGATCCATGGGATTGAATGTCATGACCTTCATTTTGTAATTGTTTCAATTGATCCCAATTCAGTCCTTTTGGACTTTCAGTACGATCACAGGCTACAAATATAGTTGCTTTAAAGCCATATTTATCCATAATAGGTTTTGCTTTTGTAAATGTTGTTTTGTATCCTCTATCAAATACTAGTATTACATATTTATCATTATTTTTATTTTCTTTTTCATTATTGTTATTTTTGTTACTATCATCTCCTTCTTTCTTTTGCTCTTGCTCTTGAGCATTTGCTAAAGGTATATTATAAAAGTCTAAAGAAAGATGATCCGTATCATAAAGATAATAATTGTTTCGGTAGTAAATATCTTTAAAAAGCATCTCAAAACTAAGCAGAATTCCTGCACTAGTAATAAGATTTGAAGATGAAGATATTATAATATTATTTATTCCAAAATAACCTACTATTACAAAAAAGAGGAAGGCAAAACCAAATGATAAATACCTATTCATAATAACTAATCTTATAAATTATTTTATGTGTCTAATTATATATATAGTTTAAGGGAAAATTTTTATCTATATATTCTAAATAATTCTTTTACCTAATTAAATTTTGTTAAATTTTATAGAAAATTGATAAGAATAAAATAAACGTTTAGAAAAATAAATAAGGTTATGGTATATGCTTTTTCTGCGTTCTCTCTTTTGAGAATAAATTTAAAAACAACTACTACAACTTTTGTTTTATTCTCTATTTTCAATAT